>NZ_JAHLEC010000003.1 GCF_018861705.1 Clostridium psychrophilum
AAAACCATTCTAGAGAAGTAGCTTAAGTTAGTCCTAAATAATTACTAAATTTACCATTGTTCGTGTTATGCAATGGTCTTTTTGTTATGCAATGAAATTAACAACTACTTTCGCAAATTTACACTTGACTTTAACTAGCTGGTCTATCTTAAGTTTTATCAAAATACTAATTAATATTCCATAACAATTACAAACATTATATAATTTATTGTCGCAACATTTCTTTAGTATATTTCCGAAGAAATTATTTATTAATTATAAAAATAGGGATAACAATTATTAATTGTTATCCCCATTTTTGTTACATATATTTTTTTATTTCTTCAACCTTATCTAATTTTTCCCATGAAAGATCTAAATCAGCTCTTCCAAAATGTCCATAAGCTGCTACTTGTTTGTAAATTGGTTTTCTAAGATCCAATTCTCTTATAATTACAGCAGGTCTTAAATCAAATACTTTTTCAACTATAGCAACAATTTTATCATCAGAAATTTTTCCTGTTCCAAATGTTTCTGCTTCTATAGATACTGGTTTAGCCACACCTATGGCATATGCAAGTTCTATTTCTAACTTGTCTGCAACTCCTGCAGCTACTAAATTTTTAGCAACCCATCTTGCAGCATAAGCAGCCGATCTATCTACTTTCGTTGGATCTTTACCAGAGAAACATCCACCACCATGTCTACCGGATCCTCCGTAAGTATCAACTATTATTTTTCTGCCAGTTAAACCAGAATCACCTTGTGGTCCTCCGATTACAAATCTGCCAGTAGGATTTATATAATATTTAGTGTTCTCATCTAACAACACACTTGGAACTATAGGTTTTATTACGTTTTCTATTAAATCTTTTTCAATTTGGTCATGAGTTACATCTTTCCCATGTTGGCTTGAAATAACAATAGTATCAATTCTAACTGGTTTATTGTCATCATACTCTACAGTAACTTGAGTTTTACCATCTGGTCTTAAATAATCTAATGTACCATTCTTTCTTACTTCACTTAATCTTCTTGCTAATCTATGAGCCATAGAAATTGGTAATGGCATGTACTCTGGGGTCTCATTAGTAGCGAACCCGAACATCATACCTTGATCTCCAGCACCTATTGAATCCTCTTTTGAACTTTCACCTTTTTTAGATTCTAAAGCCTCGTCTACTCCCATAGCTATATCTTTTGATTGTTCATTAATAGATGTAATTACAGCACATGTACTAGCGTCAAAGCCAAACTTCGCTCTAGTATAACCTATTCCTTCAATGGTACTTCTAACAACTTTGGGAACATCTACATAACAACTGGTTGTTATTTCTCCCATAACTAAAACCATCCCTGTAGTAACCGCTGTTTCACAAGCAACTCTAGCATAAGGATCTTGTTCTAAAATAGCATCAAGTACAGCATCTGAAATTTGGTCACAAATTTTATCTGGATGTCCTTCAGTAACGGATTCTGATGTAAATAATTTTTTCATTGCAATTCTCCTTCCTAATGTTCTAAATATTTATTCTAAATAAATAAAACCTCTTCCAAAATAAGAAGAGGTATTTTAACCATCTAACTTATCTCGCAGACTATAACTGCAGGAATTGGCACCATGGTGTACTACACCGGTTGCCGGGTTTCACAGGGCCTTTTTCCCTCCACCTCTCTTGATAAGAGTTATTAATATTAAGTTTTATTTATACTAACATATACGTTAATTGATGTCAATAAGACCTATATGTTTTAAATATGAAATCAAAAAAGACATCTAAAGATGTCTTTTGGTGGAGGAGGATGGATTCGAACCATCGAAACATTACGTAACAGATTTACAGTCTGCCCCCTTTGGCCACTCGGGAACTCCTCCATGTATGGAGCTGGCAATAGGACTTGAACCTACAACCTGCTGATTACAAGTCAGCTGCTCTACCAATTGAGCCATGCCAGCATATTTTATTTTTTAATTCATTGTTATGGTGGGAACAACAGGGTTCGAACCTGTGACCCTCTGCTTGTAAGGCAGATGCTCTCCCAGCTGAGCTATGCTCCCGAAACTTATTGTAACACATAATAAATGGTGGAGGAGGATGGATTCGAACCATCGAAACATTACGTAACAGATTTACAGTCTGCCCCCTTTGGCCACTCGGGAACTCCTCCATATATGGAGCTGGCAATAGGACTTGAACCTACAACCTGCTGATTACAAGTCAGCTGCTCTACCAATTGAGCCATGCCAGCATATTTTATTTTCCATCGATTTACCGTGTCAACAAGAATTATTATACAACTATAATTAATTAATTTCAAGTCCAAATATTGTAACTAAAGTATTTCTTCTCTATAGTACTATATCATTCTCATATTTACTCAATATTAAGCACTAACATAGTTTATTATACTTCATAAAAATTCTTCTATTCCGAGATGTGAAAAAATCTCCTAATTGATTAATATGACTTAATTTTAACAATTAACATTATTTTATTATTTTATTCTTTTATCATAATAATACACAGAATTTATTCATATAAATTATTTATAGGAAAATAGTTTGTAATTATTTTCTTCCAGCGCAATTAAGGAGGTATATTACTTGAATAAGACAAAAACACATTATAAAGATCCTTTAGCTTACTATACAATTTCTAATTTTCTAAAAGACTATATTGACAAAAATACTTTAATTGTTTGCATAGGAACGGACCGCTGTATAGGTGATTGTCTAGGACCTTTAGTTGGCACTTTTTTAGAAAATAGTTCCTTTCCATTACCTGTATATGGTACTATAAGCAACCCAATTCATGCTTTAAACATTGATAGTAAATTATCTGAAATAAATTCACTACATCCAAATTGCACTATAATCGGTGTAGACGCATGTTTAGGAGACAGTTCAAGCATTGGCGAACTCCAAGCTAGAAATTATCCAATACATCCTGGCAAAGGTGTTGGTAAAACTCTTCCTAAAGTAGGTAATGTATCATTAATAGGCATCGTAGACTCCAGTGATGATAGTGAATTATTTACTAACAGAAATATAAGACTTAGTTTAGTTATGGATATTGCTAATGTTTTATGCAGATCACTTTTGCATTCATACTATTTATATTCACTTACTGTTAAAGAAGATAATCTAAGTACTGTTTAACATTATATAGATAATTCGCCTAAATTAGTTAGCGGCAATCTTAAGTTTTTTAGAACTTATAATACAAAAATAAGCAATACAATTAAAGTTATAATTGTATTGCTTATTTTTATAGATTGTATATACTTTTTAATCAGTTAAATAGCTTTCTCCTCCATTAAAGGAATCATCTAATTTATCCACATAATCTAGCACTTTTCCTGTTCCGAGTACTACACATGAAATTGGATCTTCAGCCAAATACACTGGTACTTTAGTAACCTCTTGTATAAGTTTGTCTAATCCTTTTAACAATGAACCTCCACCGGTCATAACTATGCCTTTATCAGATATATCTGCTGAAAGCTCTGGTGGTGTTTTCTCTAACACGGAATGCGCACATGCTGCTATTAAAGATACCGCTTCTTTTAACGCTTCTCTCATTTCTTCAGATGATACTTCTAGATTTTTAGGAAGACCTGTAATTAAATCTCTTCCTCTTATCTCCATGCTCACCCTTTCTTCTTGAATATGCGCACAACCTATGTTAATTTTTAAATTTTCTGCAGTTCTCTCACCAATCATTAATTTGTGTTTCTTCCTGATGTATTTGATGATATCATCATCAAACCTGTCTCCAGCTATCTTAATTGACTCACGTACAACCATGCCTCCTAAAGAAATAACTGCAATATCAGTAGTCCCTCCACCAATATCAATAACCATATTACCACTTGCTTTGGCAATATCAAGGCCAGCACCAATTGCCGCTGCTAGTGGTTCTTCTATAAGTTGAACCTTTTTAGCACCTGCATTTCTAGCTGCATCTTCTACTGCTCTTCTTTCTACTTCCGTTGCTTCGCAAGGGACACATATAACAACTTTGGGAGCAGATAACCGTTTCTTCCCACAAGCCTTCTTTATAAAATGCTTTAACATTCTTTCAGTTATATCATAATCTGAAATAACACCGTCCCTCATAGGACGTATTGCCACAATGTTTCCTGGCGTTCTTCCTATCATTTGTCTAGCTTCTTCTCCGACTGCCAATACTCTATTGTTATTTCTGTCTATGGCAACAACAGATGGTTCCTTTAAAATAACACCTTTACCCTTGATATATACAAGTACTGTAGCTGTACCCAAGTCTATTCCCATATTTGTTCCTATTCTAAAAAAAAACATTTAAAATTCACTCCTGCTCTTTAGTATATTCTTTAATTTAATTATACTAAACTCTATTCTATAAAGCCATAAAAAAAACCTTTTTTATAGTTATTATTTTTAATAGTTTTTTATTTGAAGTGATTTTACCCTTCTATTGCCTTGTATTTAAGTCTAGTTGCATCTCCACCCCTGATATGTCTCTGCGCTTTATTTAAATCTAAAATTGTTTTTGCTTCACTAGCAATTTGGGGATTTAATGTAGGTAGTCTTTCCGTCATATCCTTGTGTATAGTACTTTTGCTAACACCAAAAACTTTGGCGGTTCTTCTTATTGTGGCTTTTGATTCAATAATATACTTTGCAACTTCTAATACTCTATCTTCAATATAGTCTTTCAAAGTGTTACCTCCTAAACCCTTCTATATTTATAAATATGCAATACCTTGCTTTTAAATTCCATTTCAACTAGTCATCATTCAATATATTTATGAAAAATGGCTAATTGAGATGGTTATTGGTTATTTATTGATTGCTTTTGTTGCATTAGTTACCTTAGCTGCTTTTGTTGTTTTAGTTACTGTAGCAGCTTTAGTTACTTTAGGTTGATATTTATCATATTTAACATATTTAGCAGGATCAATGTTCTTACTGTTTTGTAAAACTTCAAAATGTAAATGAGATCCATAGTCTTCTTTATATGAATTTAAGCTTGTATTTGCTACTGTACCAATTGGTTGTTCTTTAGTTACTTTATCACCTTTTTTTACTAGCATTTTTTTATCTAAACTAGTATATTTAGTAACAAATCCATTTTGGTGATCTATTTCTACCATGTAACCATTTTGACCATCTACATCCGTACCAACTGCCTTAACTATTCCATCCATTACAGCTACAACTGCTGCGCCTGTCTTTGCTTGAATGTCGATACCTAAGTTTGTTCTATAGCTTCCATCAGTCTTCCACACTACTGAATCTATGTCTTTTGAATATCCCCTTGCGAGCAATCCGTTAGCCACAGGTTTTACGAATTGAGCAGTTATTGTTTTAGAAACTGAAGTTGTTGCTACTTCTTTAGTATTAGGTACTGCCTTGAGTGCCTTATCTTTAGCTAAATTTTCTTTTTTCACCTGTAGAGCACCCTCATATTCCTTTTGTTGCTTCTTTAATATGCTTGCTGTATTTGCTTGTTCTTTTAATGCCACTTGCTGATTACTCGCAATTTTTTTATTGTTATTTGCTGTTATTGATGCTACTGTAGCTACTATACATAAACAAACAAATAAAATTACGTAGAAACCCTCCTTCTTAAAAAAGTTTAATGCTTTATTGTTTGCGTTTTTATCCATACAAACACCTCCATTTGTATTTTTGTCCATAATGTATTAAAACATACATATTTTTTCAATTTTATTTACACTTTTTTCTTATTATGATAATATTTATTATTTTTTATATTATGTAGTCTAAAATATAAAGTATAACCTTATTATATGTGCCTATTTTCTACTTTTATTTTAAAAACAAATAAGGCTGCTTATCCCTTATTTTAGAGAATAAGTAGCCTACTCATGTACCTTTTTATTTAGAAATAGCTGTACCTTGATAATAATGAGTCAATATATCCACATAACTTTTCCCACCCTTAGCCATAACATTTGCACCATTTTGGCTCATTCCTACATCATGACCATAACCACTACAATCCACTTCTATCCCATTTAGTTTAAAATTAATTTTAAAATTTGAAGATTTTAAATTTAACATAGTCCTAAATTTACTTCCTGTCATTGTTATACTTCCTACTTTAATATTTTTAACACTGCCTGCCTGAGTTCTATTAACTACCATTATTTGATTTCTTATATTACTTGAAGTTACATTGGCGCTATTGTAATTATTATTTATAATTTTACTTAACTCTTTATACTTAAAAAGTTTACTACTAGTAGCATTTTTTACTTTTTCTTCTCCTGGACTATCCACACTTCTTAAATAAGGTATACTAGTGCTAAATACGTCCTCTGAATTTTCCGTTTTGCCACTACTGGTCGCGAAATAATATGGTTCCATAACTAATTGATTATTGTATGTTAGAACTTGACCTGATGTAGCCTTAACTGCAGAATTAATTTTATTCCAATATTCTTGTCCTTTTTCTTTACCCCACACTTTTATACATTCATCTTTATTCTTATAAACTTGGCACTGAACAGTATCGCATAAATCAGCGCCATTACCATTTTTACATGGTAAGCCACCCACTTCTTTAACATGGGCTAAAGCATAGGTCCTAGCTGCCACTGCTTGAGCTTTTAATGCTTCTGTTTTAAACTCAGCTGGCATCTCAGATGCTACAACTCCAGTTACATATACCTCCAAATTAAGTTCCTTTATTTTATTCGTTTTGGTTATTAATATCTTAATTTTAGTAACTTTGGGAAGCGAATCAAATTTAATAATATTTTTATTCTCCTCTGACTTGATTACCGCATTCTTATTCTTATTCTTATTCATATTCTTGTTCATATTTATGGTATCATTATTTCCTACCCCCACTATTAAAACAGAAGTAATTACAATAAATCCTACAAATGCAATTACTATCAGAAAAAAATTCTTCAGATGTACTGTAATAAAAACTTTTCTCATTTTTTCACCTCGTTATAACACAAGTTTTACTATATATATACTAAAAAAACATAGAAAATAGTACCTTTTAAATTATTAAAAGAAAATACTAATAAAAGGCACCTAAAAAAACAAGAAATTTATATCTTGTTTTTTTAGGTGCCTTATGTAAAAACTGGAATATAGTAATAACTTATATATCCCAATTCTTTAAATTTCATATTAAAGATTTTGATAATTTAAGTTTCATTATTTATTATTAAAATTAACTCTTTGTATATCTGCGCCTATCCCCTTCAATTTTTCTTCAATTGACACATAACCTCTGTCAATATGATATATATCACTTATTGTAGTTGTACCATCTGCAGTAAGCCCTGCAAGTATTAATGCTGCTCCAGCTCTTAAATCCGTAGCTGTTACATTCGAACCTGTAAAAGTGTCTATACCTTCAATTACAGCACTTCTACCATCTATTTTTATATTCGCTCCCATCCTCTTTAGTTCAACCGCATGCATAAATCTATTCTCAAAGATAGTCTCTGTAATAATACTTGTACCTTTTACTGTACATAATAAGCTCATCATCTGAGCTTGCATATCTGTAGGAAACCCCGGAAATGGCATGGTTTTTATATCTATTGGGTTTAACTTTTTCCTACCATCAACTATTATACTATTTTCGTTAATTTCTATTGCTACACCCATTTCAGTAAGTTTCGCTATTGTTGGTTTTGAATGAATTTCATCAATACCATTAATTTTAATCAAGCTTTTAGTTATTGCAGCAGTTATCATAAATGTACCTGCCTCAATTCTGTCGTAAATTGGTTGATAAATAACTTCTTTAAAATCGTTAACTCCTAATATTTTTATAGTATCTGTTCCTTCTCCTTCAATTTGTGCACCCATAGCTCTTAGAAATTTTGCCAAATCAACAACTTCCGGCTCTTCTGCAGCATTTCCTATTATTGTTTCTCCTTCTGCGAGAGTTGCCGCCATCATTATATTTTCTGTAGCCCCCACTGATGGATAGTCTAAATATATGTTGCTGCCTACTAGTTTCTTCGCTTTTGCCTGCACGTATCCATGACCTACTATTACCTCAGCACCTAAAGCCGATAGTCCTTTTAAATGAAGATCAATAGGCCTAGTTCCAATGTTACACCCACCTGGTAGAGATATTTTAAAATTCCCAAATCTTCCAAGCATAGGACCCATTATTAGAAAAGATGCTCTCATTTTTCTTACTAATTCATCATTAGCTCCATTATCAAATATATTTGCTGTGTTTATTTTTATAATATTGTTTATTTTATCTATATTAACATCTGCTTTAAGAGATTTTAGCACATCACATATTACAAATACATCCTCAAGCATAGGAGCGTTTTTGATTGTGCAACTATTACCGTTTAATATTGTTGCTGCTAATATAGGAAGAACTGAATTTTTAGCTGCACTAATATTCACTTCACCTGCTAATTTTTTCCCACCCTTTATAACTAATTTATTCATACTTTTCCTCCATTATATTGTTAATTTTTAATAAGTTGTTATTATTTCTGGTGTACCTATGATAATGTACCTTCCAGATGAATAATCACAAACAGCATAATTAAAATCAATTAACTTGTTATTGGTTATTTTCGCGTCATATTCTTTAGTATATGCTACAGTGCTTAACCCATTGTTTATAGCAACTGTCTCTATATTTTTAGTACCGTGAGATTTTAGGATATTTATTATTCTTTTATTAAGATTATAATCATCCTTTATCTTAACACCTGAACTATTCTCTAAAACTTTAGCCTTCAAATACTGATAGTACTTAATATTTTTACCTCTATATCCAATACTAGAACTAACTTTATTTTTAAGGGATACCAGCCCATTTTTATTGCTTATTCTGCTTACGTTTATCGTGATATTATTATTGCTATCGCAGTTTTTTAAACTTTCAATATATCCCTCCATATTGTTACCAGAAAAATTAATACAATAAGAATTAACATTTTTAGACAACGTAAGTTTTATGCTTTTATTATTAAGTCCTAAGCTTTTAATTAAATAATTACAAATTTCTTCACCATTTTCTCCTGTACTGAAACATGTTTTCAATCCATATTCTACGGCTCTACTGCTTGTTTGAGATAATATTTCATCAAACAAATTAATTTTTTCCTGCGCATTCGACAATTTAACATTGATTTGTAAAATAATGATACTTAATGCTATACATAAAAGTGCTATACTTTTTCTTCTCATTTTAATCCCCCTACCCTCTAACTAAATTGTTGACCATAATTTATTTTTTTATTCTATAAATAATGACTTTTTATAAACATATTATTAATAAAATCGCCCCCACCACAAGTGTGAAGAGGGCTCTATTATTAAAAATACAGGTAGGGTGGGGGGCATTCAAAGAATTGATATTTAATAAATCTATTCTTTATATTATTAATATATAATTTATTGATAGAATTGTGCTTAAAATAATTTTGGACATAAAAAAAATGAAGATAAATTAATATCTCCATTTATAGTTTCTACCCTTTCGTTTTAAGCCTCATAACTGACCTTAAAAGGGAACTCTCCGCTCTGTTAAAATTGACTTTGTCATCAGTCTTTAATCTTTTTTGTGCTCTTTCTTCAGATCGTTTTGCTCTCTCAGCATCTATATCCTCTGGCCACTCACAAGCGTTGCATAACATTTCTACTTCACCTTTAAGTACTCTCAAAACACCCATTGATGTAAAAGCCTTTAATTTTTTACCATTAACATCAGTAAATGTAGTTACTGTTGGTTTTAATTGCGATATTATAGGCACATGGTTCGCAAGGATACCAAATACACCTTCATCACTCTGTGTGTTTAAGCTCAAAATATCACCACTATAAAACTCCTTTTCAGGAGTAATCATAGTAAGTTTTATATGATTTTCCATATAAAAACACCGACCTTTCTATGTACATATTCTTAAAGATTAATTAATAGTTTCTACTAATTAGCTCAAACGAAATAAGTAACATAATGGCTAGTTACTTTAGAAAGTACATTATTGTTTATCTAAAGCCTTCGCTTTCTCTACTGCTTCTTCTATAGTACCAACAAACATAAATGCAGCTTCTGGTAAATCATCATGTTTTCCTTCGAGAATTTCTTTAAATCCACGCACGGTTTCCTTTACTGGCACAAATTTACCTTTCATTCCAGTAAACTGCTCTGCTACTGTAAATGGCTGAGATAAAAATCTCTGTACCTTACGAGCTCTTGTTACTACTAATTTATCTTCTTCAGATAATTCATCCATACCAAGTATTGCAATAATATCTTGAAGTTCTTTATATCTTTCAAGTATATGTTTAACCCTTATAGTAACATCATAATGTTCCTTACCCACTATCCTTGGATCAAGCATTGTTGACGTCGACTCTAATGGGTCTACTGCAGGATAAATTCCAAGTTCAACTATTCCTCTTGAAAGTACTATAGTCCCATCAAGATGTGTAAATGTTGTTGCTGGAGCAGGATCTGTAAAATCATCCGCTGGTACATAAACTGCCTGAACAGATGTAATTGAACCTTGCTTTGTAGAAGTGATTCTCTCTTGTAATTGTCCCATTTCCGTAGCAAGTGTTGGCTGATATCCAACAGCACTTGGTATTCTTCCAAGCAATGCAGATACTTCAGACCCTGCTTGTGTAAATCTAAATATGTTATCTATAAACAATAAAACATCTTTACCTTGATCTCTAAAGTTTTCGCACATTGTAAGACCAGTTAACGCAACTCTCATCCTAGCGCCAGGTGGCTCATTCATTTGTCCAAAAACCAAAGCAGTTTTAGAAATAACTCCTGACTCCTTCATTTCATTATAAAGATCATTACCTTCTCTAGTTCTCTCTCCAACTCCAGTAAATACTGAAAGACCATTATGTACCTTTGCAATATTATTCATAAGTTCTTGTATAAGAACTGTTTTACCAACTCCTGCGCCACCTAAAAGACCAATTTTTCCGCCCTTTTGATATGGTGCAATCAAGTCTATTACCTTGATACCTGTTTCGAACACTTCAGGTACAACAGATTGTTCTGCAAAAGTTGGAGCAGCCCTATGAATTGGCATATATTTCTCTACCTTAACTTCACCAAGTTCATCCACAGGCTTTCCAAGAACATTAAATAGCCTTCCAAGAACCACATCACCAACTGGTACCATTATTGGGTTTTCTGTATCAACAGCATCTAGTCCTCGTCTTAAGCCTTCTGTACCTTCCATAGCTATAGCTCTTACAACATCATCGCCGATATGCTGCTCTACCTCAGCAACAATAACTCTGTCATCCATCTGAATTTCAATACTATTATAAATATTAGGAAGACTGTCTGAGTCAAATTTTATGTCTATAACAGGTCCTATTATTTGAACAACTTTACCTATATGTCCTGCCATTATTTTTCTCCTTTCTACTTTTGAGCCTCCGCTCCTCCGACTATTTCTGAAATTTCTTGTGTAATTGCATATTGTCTGCTTCTATTATATTGCAAATTAAGTTTATCAAGTATATCGTTCGCATTGTCAGTAGCTGAACCCATAGATTCCATTCTAGATTTATGCTCGCTTGCTTTTGAATGCAACATTGAATTTAGCATTTTGTTACCTAAATATAATGAAGTTATTTGATACATTGCATTATCATCTATCGACTCAATATTTACATACTCTTTATTATCAATTTCTTGTTTGTTGCTATTCTCTTCATCATCAAAATTTAGAGGAAGTACCTTTTCAATTCTGACTTCATTTCTCATTGCTGAAATAAGTTTTTTATAAACAATATGAACTTCACCTATCTCTTCATTACTATACATATTAAGTGCATGATTAATAATAATAGTAGCTTCTTTTTGAGTAGGCACATCTAGAATATCAACGTATTCAGCCACAGTTTCAATATTAAGTTTTTTAAATATAACTCTTCCTTTATGGCCTACTACAATTATTTTATATTCTTCCTTATTGCCTTTTAAGTTACTCATCAGTTCATTTATTATTGCCCAATTGAAGCCACCGCAAAGACCAGTATCAGAAGTTAAAACAATATACATTTTTTTACTACTTTTGTTTCCTTTTATATAAATATTATCTTCTTCATAATTATCTGTAACTTGTTTCATAATTTTCTCAAGTTTAAATACATAATTATTATTAGTATCAACTAGTTTTCTTATTTTTTGATATTTCGATGTTGAAACTAATCCCATTGCCTTTGTTATTTTTGTAGTATTTGTTATAGATCTTATTCTTCGTTTAATTGCAACAAGCCCTGCACCTGCCATATTTCACCTCTCTTTAACCTTGATGAAATATTATCAAGGTTAATTGGCCCTGATAACATATTATCAATGTAACTTACTTATAGCGTAAAGGTACTATAATTCTATAATTAACTTCTTTAATTTAAACTTTTTCTTTATTATCATCCTTTGAAATTTCTTTTTTATTATCTTCTTTTGGAACTTCTTCTTTATCATCATCTATTGAAAATGTTTTTTTAAACTCATCTATTGCTTCAAGTAATTGTTGTTTTAATTTATCATCTAAAGCCTTATTCGTAAGTATATTTTTACCTATTTCTCCATGATGTGTGTCCATAAACTCCAAAAATTCGGTTTCAAATCTTGTTATTTGACGTACTGGAATATCTGCAAGATGGTTACCTGTTCCAGCAAAGAAAATCATAACTTGTTTTTCAACTGGTACTGGCGCATATTGATCTTGCCTTAATATCTCCATTAATCTTTTACCTTTTTCAAGCCTCATTTTTGCATCTTTATCAAGATCTGTTCCAAATTGAGCAAAAGCCGCAAGCTCCCTATATTGAGCGAGATCTAGCCTTAAAGTTCCTGTAACTTGTTTCATAGCTTTTATTTGAGCATTTCCACCAACTCTTGATACAGATATTCCAGCATTAATTGCTGGTCTTTGCCCTGAATGAAATAATTCAGTTTCAAGAAATATTTGTCCATCTGTTATAGAAATAACATTTGTTGGTATGTATGATGTAACATCGCCTGCAAGAGTTTCTATTATTGGAAGAGCAGTTAATGATCCTCCACCTAATTCATCTGAAAGCTTTGCTGCACGCTCAAGTAATCTTGAATGAATATAAAATATATCACCGGGATATGCTTCTCTGCCTGGTGGTCTACGAAGTAATAATGACATAGCTCTATAAGCTACCGCATGTTTTGATAAATCATCGTACACTATCAGCACATTCTTACCATTATGCATGAAAAATTCTCCCATTGAACATCCTGCATAAGGTGCTAAATACTGAAGTGGAGCTGAATGCGAAGCAGTCGACGCTACGACTATTGTATAATCCATTGCTCCCATTTCAGATAAAGTGTTAACGATATGTGCAACAGTAGATTGCTTTTGACCAATTGCAACATATATACATATAACATCTTTACCCTTTTGATTAATAATAGTATCTGTTGTTAAAGCAGTTTTACCTGTTTGCCTATCTCCAATTATAAGTTCTCTTTGTCCTCTTCCAATTGGTACCATAGAGTCTATTGCCTTAATTCCAGTTTGAAGTGGTTCCTTAACGGATTGTCTTTTAATTATTCCAGGTGCAATTACCTCAACTGGTCTTGTCTCAGTTGTCTTAACTGGGCCTTTACCATCTATTGGTACACCAAGTGCATTTACAACTCTTCCTATTAAAGCATCACCTACAGGGACTTCTACTACTCTTCCAGTTCTCTTTACTATGTCCCCTTCTTTAATTTCCTCTTCTGACCCTAAAAGTACACAACCTACGTTGTCTTGTTCTAAATTTAGTGCCATACCAAATATTCCATTAGGGAACTCCAAAAGTTCATTTTCCATGCATTCGTCTAATCCATAAACTCTAGCTATTCCATCACCTATTTGAATTATTGTTCCTGAATCAACAGTTTCAATTGTCTTTTTATAACCTTCAATTTCTTTCTTTATTATAGATGTTATTTCTTCTGGTTTTATATTCATAAACTCACCTCTATTCCTATTTAAACATTAATTTTTTCATTTCTTCTAATTTACTTTGTACTGTACCATCGATAACATCGTCATCGATTCTTATATATACTCCGCCTATAACTTTTTTATCTAATTTTTCATCAAAAACAATCTTTTTATCATAGATTTTAGATAATTTCACTCTCAAGTTTTCTCTCTCCGTCTCCTCAAGAGGTATCACTGTTTTAACTTCAGCTAATAAAGTATTAGTACGCTTTAAGTGAATTTTCTCCATTTGTTTAAGATCTTCTTCAAGGAATAGTATTCTATTTTTCTGTATAATTATAAGCAAAAAAGATAAAAGCCCATCATCAATTTTGTCCTTGAAAATATTAGTGAATATTTCCATTTTTTTACTAGAACTTATTTTAGGATGTTTAATAACACTTAGGAAATCAACATCATTTTTCATGAGTGAAACAATTTCTCGCAAGTCATCTAAATATTCTTCTACTTTGCCTTTATCTTCTGCTACTTCATAAAGCGCTAATGCATATCTTTTATATAAGTATTCATACATTTTAGCTACCTACCTTAACGATAAAGTCCTCAATTAATCTTCTATGTTCTTTTTCATCTATATGCTGTTCAAGGGCTTTTTCAGATAATATTAAAGATAAGTCTATGACTTGCTTTTTAACTTCACTTTCTGCTTTTTCTTTTTCTCTTTGAATTTCAACTTTTGATCTTTCCATTAGTACAATTGACTCTTTTTTTGCTTTGTCAATTATTTCCTGAGAAACTTTTTGAGCTTTAACCTTGTATTCTTCTACTATTTCTCTTCCTGTTGTTTTTGATTCATGTAATAAACGATCTTTTTCTTTTCTTGAAATTTCTGCTTTTTTTTCATTGTCTTTAGCATTTTTAATAGATGTATTTATTCCATTTTTTCTATCATCCATTATTTTATTTAATGGATGATAGAAAAAATGCTTTAAGATAAATAACAATATAATAAAATTTATGATAGTGAATATAATTGTAGATACTTGTAAGTTCAAATTCATAATCTATTAAAGCCCCCTTCAGGCCTAATTTCAAAATTTTTCATTTTGATATATACCATATTACTTAAATGCTAAAATTAATGCTATTAGAAATGCATAAATAGCCGTAGCTTCTGAAAATGCAGCACCTATAACTAGTGTACTAATTATAGACCCTTTAGCTTCTGGTTGTCTTGCTACTCCCTCTACTGCTTTAGCAGTTGCATTACCTGTTCCAATACCTCCACCTATACATCCTAATGCTGCTATACCTGCACCTATTGCTGATGCTCCTGAAATTATTGTTGTTGAATCCAAAGCCATAATATATTCCTCCTTAATTTTAGAAAACTGAATTTTAGAAAACTGAATTTAATGTTCTGCTATAACTTTTATATTAACCATAGTTAACATAGCAAAAATAACCATTTGGATAAGTCCATCGAATAAATCGAAATAAAAATGTATCGGTATTGGTAGAATTAATTGGGCGAATCCACTCAAACTACCTAAACTACTATATGCCAAATCTAGAATTATAACTCCTGCAGTCATGTTTCCAAATAATCGAAAACTTAATGATACAGGTAACATAATTCTTTCTATTAGATTAATAGGTAATATGAATGCATACGGTTCAACAAATCCTTTAAAATAGTGACCTAGGCCTATTGTTTTAATAGCATACCATTGAACAATAAAAAATGTTATTAATGCTAATGCTAATGTTACACTATAATCTACTGTAGGTGGTGTAACGCCTATCAGTCCCGTGAGATTTAGAGCACTTAAGAATATTACTATTGTCCCTATATAAGGTACAAATTGCATATATTGTTCTCCCATATTGTCTCTAACGAGATTGTTAATAAGGTCCATAATCATTTCCATTATATTCTGTTTTTTATTCGGAATTGTCTTTAAGTTTCTTGTAAAACATATACATAGTATAGCTACTAGTGCTATTATGCACCACTGAGCAAATATACTTTCTACAATTCCAATACTGTAACCGAAGAATTTAATATGAAATAACGGCACTATTTTTTCCATTATATCACTTCCCTTCAATGTTTTTATTTTTTATTCCATAATATACTAGAGATATAAATTGTGAACTATACCCGAATATATATGCAATTATATTGAACATATTGTGTCTGCCTATCACAAACCCAATAACACTCACCAATAAAACTCTTATAAGAGATCCTGCTACTATTATCCAACTATTCTTAATATTTTTATTATCAAGAGAATATGCTACAGTAATACCATTGATATAAAAATTGAATAATGCTATTATTAACCCTATTAAGAAAAATAATACATATAACTTGCCTATAAAAAAAATCAGAATTATAAAAACAAAAGAAACAAAAAAATCATATAAAGCAATTTTTTTAAACATTTTTTTAAAATCACTATCCATTTTTTCCTTCTCCTCATCATTTAACAATAATATAAGTATAGTCCACTAGTTTTGATAAATAAAATACCATATTCGCCTTTTTTATAGAATATAAGACACTATATAATCATTTTGTCATTAAAGTAGCGTAATTTCTAAGTATAGCTTATATTTAAGATATTATAATACCTATGGACTAATTTTTTAATATATTAGTTAACTATTCCATTTCTAATCGAGTTGTGAACGTTCGCAATATTGCTGATATTATACTACAAGATTAAACATCTAAAACTTTTATTAACTTCAAAATTATTCTTACCATTGGCAAAAGAAAATATTCAAAATTGTTAAGTGTGATAACATTCAATGCCATAAATACCAGATCTAATTCCACCATAGTTACTAATTCATATCATTGCTTTAACTTTCACAAAGGTTGTTTTATATTATTTTACTTTTAAAAAGCAAAAAAAACAAGTATAAAAATTGTATTTTCATACTTTAATACTTATATAAAAATTATGTTAAGTTCTTATCTTAATAAGAACAAAAGATTATAACCATATTGTTATAATCTTTTTCATTTGTGTTTATAAATCATTTTTATTAAAATAAGTTATTAGTGCATCTACTATTTTGGCAGAGGCATTACCATCTCCATAAGGATTAATGGACCTGCTCATTTGATTATACTTAATTGTATCTCTCAAAAGATTATTAGCGTTAACAACGATCTTATCTATATCCGTTCCAACTAGTTTCACTGTGCCAGCCTTTTCTGCCTCGACTCTCTCTGTAACATCCCTAAGCACTAATACTGGTTTACCTAAATGCGGAGCTTCTTCTTGTATTCCTCCTGAATCGGTCATTACAATGTAACATTTTTTCATTAAATTATGAATTTCCTTAGTATCTATAGGTTCAAGCAAGTGAATTCTGTCAACATTTTTTAAAATGCTATTAACCATATCTTTCACAACTGGATTTGGATGAACTAAATATAATACTTCTACATCTTGATTTTCTCGTGCAATGATTTTCAAAGCTTTACATATATTCTCTATCCCAGTTCCCCAATTTTCTCTTCTATGAGCAGTAACCATTATAACTTTCTTATTATTATACTCTATACTATTTAACTCAGCATTTTTAAAAACGTAGTTCTCTTCAATTGTATATTTCATAGCATCTATAACTGTATTTCCTGTAACAAAAATAGCGTTATTCTTTACTCCTTCTCTTAGCAAATTATCTTTAGAAATAGTCGTAGGAGCAAAATGTAAGTCTGTTAACCCGCTAGTTAATTTTCTATTAATCTCTTCTGGATAAGGAGAGTACTTATTATAACTTCTAAGTCCTGCTTCTACATGCCCTACAGGTATTTTTTTATAAAAAGCTGCAAGAGAAGCAGCAAAAGTTGTTGTTGTATCTCCATGTACTAACACTATATCTGGTCTTTCCTTATCAAATATTTTTTCAAGCCCCTCAAGAACAGAACATGTTATACCTGTTAAACTTTGTTTTGTTTTCATTATGTTTAAATCATACCGTGGAATAATACTAAATATTTTCAATACTTGGTCCAATATTTCTCTATGTTGTGCCGTTACACATACTGTACAATCTATCTTAGAATTTTTTTCTAATTCTTTAATTAACGGTGCCATTTTTATAGCCTCAGGTCTTGTACCGAATATTACCATAACCTTAATGTTTTCCATCAGATAACCTCCTGTTATACCCTTATTTATCACATATATTATTTAAAATTGTATTGTAAAAAAATATATATTACTCTTTATGACTGAAAATCCCATATTTCCAAGCTACCAGAACTATTATAATTATTACTAATGTTAACAAAAAATATGCTCTTTGAGTACTAATTTGCATAGCTATAATTGCTATACCACCGAGAACAGCACTTATAAGATACATAATAACAACTACCTGCTTTTGACTGAGGCCCATATCCAAAAGTCGATGATGTAGATGACCCCTGTCCGCTTGCATTATAGATTTTCCATTAACCTTTCTTCTAATCATAGCGAATAGCGTGTCATATATAGGTAGTCCAAAGGCCAAAATTGGCACCGCTATTACAAATGCTGTTGCAGATTTAATAGCTCCTTCAATTGAAATTGCTGCCAAAAGAAAGCCCAATAGCTGTGAACCCGTGTCTCCCATAAATATAGATGCTGGGTTAAAATTATATGGTAAAAAGCCTAATATTGCTCCACTTAAAACGGCCGTTAAAAATGCCGCTTCAAGTCTTCCATTAAGTATAGACACTATCATCAAAGTAACCGAAGATATAAACGCTATGCCTGCTGCTAAACCGTCTAACCCATCTATCAAATTAAAAGCGTTTGTAACACCTACAATCCATATTATTGTCAATGGGATGTTAATCCACCCCATACTTAAATAGGGGTATAATTCCACAAAAGGATTAGTTATGACCGTTATTTTCACCCCTGAGACTATAAGACATACAGCAGCTAAAACCTGTATTATAAGTTTGTATTTAGGCCGTAAATCCTTAATATCATCAATTATGCCACCAATTACAATAATAGTTGCGCCAATAATTATACCAATTTGTGATGTTGTTAAAATACCATTATATAAAATTGTTCCTATAACAAAAGCTATGTATATAGCTAGTCCTCCCAAAACCGGAATAGGTCTAGTATTAACTCTCCTTGCTTCTTTAGGAACATCAATAGCATTAACCTTTATTGCCAGTTTTCTAACTAGAGGTGTGCTTATAATAGAAATTAAAGCTGTAATTATCGCTAGAATATAATTGTTACTCATAAAAAAACCTTTCTTTCACAAAATAGTGTTTTATTTGATAAATATAGTCTAGAATATGTGAAATTAATAAACAACCACAATTTCATAAATTCATAATTAATATCCACCATCACCTTGAAGTGAATCATCATTTTCTATCCATTCGTTTACATATACAGTTCTATATTGTGTCTTATTATCTCTAATAATAACCTTCTCTATGCCAGAATTAATTATAAACCTCTTGCATAAAGAGCATGGTGATGCATTTATAACTAATTCACCAGTGCTTACCTCTCTCCCAAACAAATACAATGTTGCACCTAGCATATCATGTCTACGAGCGGATATAATTGCATTTTGCTCTGCATGTACTGACCTGCAAAGCTCATATCGTGTCCCTCTTGGAACTTTTAATTCTTCTCTTTTACAAACACCTAAATCGCAGCAATTCTTCCTTCCTCTAGGTGCTCCTGAATATCCAGTAGATATAATTTCATCATCTTTTACTATTATAGCAGCAAAATTTCTACGTAGACAAGTTCCTCGTTCAGATATTGTTTTGCATATATCTAGATAATAATTGTTTTTATCAATTCTTTCCATGATTATAACCTCATATAAATATATTTTAATTATGTAGATAAAAATCAAAAACTAAACTTATAATCTAATAATCAATCACTGTCATTTTACACTAAAATATTAAATAGTTAAAGTGTTTAATTTACTATACATGTTATTTTACTTTAAAGTAAAAAAAGCATATACATTTTAGGTATATACTTTTTAAAATTAAACATTGGGAAATACAATTTTAAGTTTATATACATATAAACTACATTATTACTCCATTTATACTAATAGTTATTTCTTTATATGGAACTATAACTTTCGCCTTGAGCATAGCTTCCTTTACGGAATTAACAATACCCGTGCAACAAGGTACTTCCATTCTGACTACTGTAATACTCTTAATATTATTCTTGCTTAATATGTCTGAAATTTTATCTCTATAATAGTCATTATCATCAAGCTTTGGACAACCTATTAATGTGACTCTTCCTTTAATAAACTCCTTATGAAAATTTCCATAAGCATAAGCTGTGCAATCTGCAGCAATTAATATATCTGCCCCTTTTAAAAAACCAGCACTTGAGTTAACAAGTTTTAACTGCACAGGCCATTGATTTAATTGAGAATTCACTACTTCACCATTTGTTTCATTTGATACCCGACCTATATTAGTGTTTGTATTTCTATTTATAGACTTTTCCATTGTGCCAGGACATCCGCAAGGCAAATTTTCTTTCTTATTAATTTTACTTTTTTTAATTTCGACAGCCTTTACATCATAATTTGCAGCATCTCTTTCAACTATTTTAATAGCATCCGTAGGACACTGTGGCAGACAGTCCCCTAATCCATCACAATATTCATCACTTACTAACTTTGCTATTCCATTAGCTAGCTCTATAGCCCCTTCATGACAAGCACTTATGCACAATCCACAACCATTGCATTTGTCTTTATCAATACTTATAATATTCCTTTTCATACTAACGCCTCCTAAAATTTTAATATATATTAATGATGTAATTTTGTTTTTTAATTGACTGTATATACTAATTATATTAAACTTACTAATGATAGTATGTAACTCACGTTACCAAAATAAAAATTCTGGAGTGATTTGATGGATAAACTCGTAGATCATTTAAAACAATGTATTTTATTTAAAGGCTTAACCTCGCAAGAACTTCAAAATCTAATTATAAATATAAACTATTCCATAAAAGACAATTGTGAAAGTCATGTCAATTGTCATGCCTACATAGTAGCACTTGAGGGTGATATCTGTAACTCTTTAGGAATTGTTATTCAAGGCGAACTAGAAGTTCAGAAGCATTATGCCAGTGGGAAAATTGTAACACTAGCAAATTTAAATACTGGGAACATATTCGGAGAAGCAATAGCCTTTTCGGAGACAAATGTTTACCCAGCTACCATAGTCTCTTATAAAGATTCAACTATTCTTTATATTTTAAAAAAAGATATTATAGCTATGTGTAGTTCTTATCCTAAAGTTTTAAATAATTTTATGGAATTATTATCCAGCAAAATTCTTTTATTAAATACAAAAATTAAAGAACTTTCTTTTGAAACTTTAAGGCAAAAAATATGTAATTATTTACTATCCCTATATGAAATTCAAAAAACATTAAATCTTATTCTTCCAATGTCTAGAAAAAATCTTGCTGATCATTTAGGTGTTCAAAGGCCCTCACTTTCAAGAGAATTCGTTAATATGAAAAGCGACGGTTTAATAGAATTCAATAAAAACTTAGTCAATATAAAAGATTTAGATGGTGTTTATAATATATTAAGCTAATCCAATTGTCGAATATACTCGAACCATTTTATTAAAAGATATTTAATTTTACTTGATAATTGTTATCCGTTGATGTATAGTTATACTTGTAGCAAAGGTTAAATATAAATTTTATATTAGTTTAGCAAATTAAGTATATAATATACTAACACATGAACATATGCATATGATTTAAAATGTTAATAATCTTGTGTCTAAATAATTATTTTATATTATGATTACTTAATAAGTCTGATTAACTTACGATAACTACTAAGGTAGATAATATTTTATAATTGTTATCTAACCAACAAAATACAAGGGGGAAATAAAAATGAAAAAATTTGTTTGTACAGTATGTGGATATATATATGAAGGTGATTCTGCACCTGCTGTTTGTCCAGTTTGTGGAGCTAAAAGTGATAAGTTTGTAGAAAAAACTGATAATGATATGTCATGGGCAGATGAACATAAGGTTGGAGTTGCTAAAGGCGTAGACGCAGAAGTTATTGAAGGTTTAAGAGCTAATTTCACTGGAGAATGTAGTGAAGTTGGTATGTATTTAGCAATGAGCCGTCAAGCAGATAGAGAAGGATTCCCAGAAGTTGCCGAAGCTTATAAGAGAATAGCATTTGAGGAAGCTGATCATGCTTCAAAATTTGCTGAAATGCTTGGTGAAGTAGTAACCGGTGATACTAAGAAAAATCTTGAAATGAGAATTGATGCTGAACATGGTGCTTGTCAAGGTAAAAAAGATTTAGCTACTTTAGCTAAAAAACTTAATTATGATGCAATCCATGATACAGTCCATGAAATGTGTAAAGATGAAGCACGTCATGGTCGTGCATTTACGGGTTTACTTACTAGATACTTTAAATAATATGTAAACAAATAAAAAGCAACTTACAGATATTTCTGTAAGTTGCTTTTTGTTTGTTTATTATTAAAATAGACTCGACTTATTATTTAGTTCCGAATAATCTATCCCCAGCATCTCCAAGACCTGGCACGATATATCCTTGTTCATTTAATTTTTCATCAATTGATGCTACATATATATCTACATCTGGATGGGCAGCCGTAACAGCCTTAATTCCTTCTGGTGCAGCTATAAGACACATTATTCTTATATTTTTAGCCCCTCTTTTCTTAAGAGCTGATATTGCATCTATTGCAGAACCTCCTGTAGCAATCATAGGATCTGTAATAATTACATCTCTTTCACTGATGTCCTGAGGTAATTTACAAAAATATTCAACTGGTTGCAATGTTCCCTCATCTCTATACATTCCTATATGTCCAACCTTAGCTGCTGGTATAAGGTTAAGCACTCCATCAACCATTCCAAGTCCTGCTCTAAGTATTGGCACTATAGCCATTTTCTTTCCAGCTAAAACCTTACATTTAGTAGTACAAATAGGAGTTTCAATTTCTACTTCTTCTACTTGTATATTACGCGTAACTTCATATGCCATAAGCATAGCAACTTCTTCAACTAACTCTCTAAAATGCTTTGAGCCTGTGTTTTTGTCTCTTATGTATGCCAATTTGTGTTGTATAAGTGGATGTGTGATTTGTGTTACTTTACTCATATTTATTTCCTCCAATTATTTTATGTTTATTTAGAATATTTTTTTTCAATATCAGCTATTTTATCAATTCTTCTTTGATGTCTGTCTCCTTGAAATTTAGCGTTTAGAAAAGTATCTACTATATCAAGAGCTAATCCAGTACCAACAACTCGTGCACCTAGAGCAAGTATATTAGCATTATTATGCTCTCGAGTTGCATGAGCGCTAAAAGTATCGCTGCATAGTGCAGCTCTTATCCCAGGCACCTTATTAGCAGAAATGCTTACTCCTATGCCTGTGCCACATATCAATATACCTAGCTCAAAATTTTTTGCCACTACCTCTTCTGCAACCTTTAATGCATAAACTGGATAATCGCAAGACTCTTCAGTATAAGTGCCAAAATCTTTTACCTCAATGTTTTTACTCTCCAGATGCTTAATTATCTCTTTTTTTAAATTTAATCCACCATGGTCACAGCCTAATGCTATTTTCATTGTCAAAACACCTCCATAAAATGCTATGTTATTTGTAATATTGCAAAAAAAGAAGATAACGTCATTTAAATAAACTATTTAAATGCTATTATCTTCCTTATATTATCAATCAATAACACATTATTATTTAATCGAATAATTTTTTTTATAAATAAAGAAATATTCCTAACCGGTCGGTTTATATTGTCTATACTACATATTTGAGTAAAAATAGCTTCTATCATAACACTTCTTCGCATTCTTTTGTTACAAACATATAATATATCCATAGTAATCCTCCCTGTAATCTTCTAGAATAGTTTCTTATAAAACCTATACTTTAATTATATCAAAACCTGCAGATTTCTTAAGCCTATTCATTATGGCAACACCTATGCCTTTTTCTTCAAAAGCTTCTGATAATATCAAATCTACATCTATGGAATCAAATCCTCTTAGAACTTCAAATAGATTACTTGCAACATCCTCAAGCTTATTTCTGTTGCCTAAAGATACAACCGTACCATAAGGATACTTACTTTTAGTTTCATCTGTTGCTATAATCCCTATTTTTTTATTACCCATATTAGTTTGCACTATCTCATTGATTTTTGCAACTGTTTTTTCTAAATCTCCTGAAATAATTTTTACTGGAGATTTTGGTGCATAATGCCTATATTTCATTCCAGGTGCCTTAGGTTTAAAATCATCTTTTGGTTTAGACATTATACTTTTATCAATATATATATTTGGGTCTATTTCTCTTAACATCTCAACAGTTATTACCCCTGGTCTAAGTATACACAGTGGAGTACAAGTACAATCTACTATTGTTGACTCAACACCTACCTTGCTTTTATTTCCTCCTAGAATATAGTCAATCTTTCCAAACAGGTCCTCAATACAACTTTCTACTTCAGTAGGACTAGGTCTACCTGATATATTTGCAGATGGAGCTGCAATTGGTGTTCCTGATGCCTCAATAAGCTTTTTCGCAATGATGTTTGATGGCATCCTTATGCCTACAGTATCAAGTCCTGCACTTGTAATACTTGGAATTAAATCTGACTTATTAAAAATAAGTGTTATTGGGCCAGGCCAGTATTTATTCATAATTTCTTTAGCTATATCTGGTATTTCTTTAACTAAATGTTCTATGTTTAAGCTAGCTACATGAACTATAAGAGGATTATCTTGTGGTCTCCCCTTAGCCTTGAATATCTTTTCCACAGCGATTTTATCTAAGGCATTTGCCCCAAGTCCATAAACTGTTTCTGTAGGGAAAGCAACTAATCCACCTTGTTTTATAACAGTCCCTGCATCATTAATCATATTTTGGTCAATATTATTTTCATCTATTTTCACAATTTTTGTATTCATTTTTACACCTCTTAATCAAAACTTTACTAACCATCTTAAAAACCATAATTAGTTTTCGAAATAGTTATATGACATTAATCATTAGTAAACCAACTATCATTCCTAAAAGGATTCCTAATGTGCTGGTTATTCCTGGCCAAAGTTTTTTAGACTCTGGAATCATTTCTCCATGAATTACATATAGCATAACACCAGACGCAAATGCTAAAGCGCTACCTAATACTACTACAGATATGCTTCCAATATAAATTCCTATCCAGGCCCCAATTGCAGTAGGAAGCGCCGTTAGAAACGCATAAAACAATATTTTATTACTCTTTATTCCCGAAAGCATGAGCGGAGCCGCAACAGCTAGTCCCTCCGGTATATCATGTATTGCAATTATCATGCTCATTTTAAGTCCTAGATTATCACCATTAGCAAATCCGAATCCCATTACTAAACCTTCTGGGAAATTATGAATCATTATTCCTACAGCAACCATAAATGCTACTTTCGTATGTTGTGAATTTACATTACTACTTAAATTACTACTTCTATCTATTATTACAACAATAATAATTCCTAAAATCAAAAACATTAAAGCTCCAATAATACCCATCTTATTTATAGCATCTGGGATAAGTTCAAACACTACTATAGAAAGCATAAGTCCCGATGCAAATCCTATAATATTTCCTAGAAATCTTCTTGAAGGTTTATTCATAGTTACGCCTAATATTGCACCTAACATTGTGCCAATTAAAGCCATTACCCCTGAAAATATAATTATTATAATAATACTGCTTTTCAAATTCATGCCCCCGCTTCTATAGAAATGTGCTTAATTTTTCTATTTCTATAGTCTATTTTATTTATGAGCGTGGGGGTTTATACCGCAATCTCTATATTCTTTAATTTTATCTATAGCATTATCAGAAAATACTGCTCGTTCACAAAACTTATATAATTCATCAAGCAACATATATTTTTTAAATCCACCATTATCAATTATAAAATAAGAATAAGTTTCTTCTGGATTAAGTATTTTAATATTTTTATACATTTGGGCAACATAAGGGTATTTTTTTAAAAAATTAATTTCTATAGGATAAATTTTTTTATTTCTAAATTTAGATTTTATTATAATAATTATTTTCATATTTTTATCTTGACCTTCAACATGAACTGCTCTAACTTTTTTGCATATTACCATAAATTTAGTTCTTGCAATTCCACACCATATGCTGATTTTATACCCATCTATCTTAAAATCAATATACTCGTCGTTAAGTCTATAAAGTATTACAAAAATAATCATAAGTTCCATGAGAAATAAATATATTATAAAGAATACATTTATTACCTTTGATACATCTAATATAATTGGCAATATAACAAAAATAAAGCCCATTGATAGCACAAACCGTTTATAAGTTTTTTTTTGCTTTCTAATGGCCTTATTTATATTCATAGTTATACCCTTCATTTATAATAATATTTTTGCTATTATGTACACAAGCAAATTATTCGTTATCATTATTACCCATAGCCTTCATCTTTTCTGCTTGGTCAGCAGTTATTAAGCTATTCATCATTTCATCTATATCTCCATCAAGAAAAGAATCCAATTTATACAAAGTTAATCCTATTCTGTGATCCGTCACTCTTCCTTGAGGATAGTTATAAGTTCTTATTCGCTCACTTCTATCTCCTGTTCCTACTTGGCTTCTTCTATTTTTAGCTATTCCCGCTGATCTTTCAGCTTCAGCCTTATCATATAATCTCGATTTTAATATCTTCAGAGCTTTTTCTTTGTTTTTTAGTTGAGATTTCTCATCTTGACAAGAAACTACAAGTCCTGTAGGTATATGTGTCATCCTTACTGCTGAATCTGTTGTGTTAACGCATTGTCCTCCGTTACCAGACGCTCTAAATACATCTATTCTAAGGTCATTAGCATTAACTTCAATATCTACATCTTCAACCTCTGGGAGTACTGCAACTGTTGCTGTAGATGTATGAATTCTTCCACTTGATTCGGTGTCAGGAACTCTTTGAACTCTGTGCACTCCACTTTCATATTTAAACTTACTATATGTTGATTCACCTTTTACCATAAATACTACTTCTTTAAATCCACCAATATCTGTTTCATTTGCACTCATTACTTCAACTTTCCATTTATTACGTTCTGCATATCTTGTATACATTCTAAATAAATTTGCTGCGAACAATGCCGCTTCATCTCCACCTGCACCCGCTCTGATTTCTATAAATACATTTTTTTCATCATTTGGGTCTTTAGGCAAAAGTAAAATTCTTAATTCTTCCTGCACGGTTTCTTTAGTTTTAGTTAAATCCTTAATTTCTTCTTGAATCATATCTTTCATTTCTTTGTCTGATTCTTCTTTTAGCATTTCTTTATTTGCATCTAAGTCCAATTTTGCTTTTTTGTATATTCTATATTTTGTAACAATTATTTCCAAATCTGCATGTTCTTTGCATAGCTTTCTCCATTCCTTTTGATTAGCTATAACCAATGGATCACCAATTTTCATTGAAAGTTCATCATATTTATTTACTGTAAAATCAAGCATCTCTAACATTATTTTATCACTCCGTATATATATTTTCCCATTATATAATTATATCACAATCAGATGTAGAATACAAACTGTGCTCAACTAATAATCATTCTAAAGTAATGGGCTCAACCACCAAGGTGGCTTGTTTATCAACTAATGTGGCCTTAATCACCCTATCATTTCCCGATAGATCTTTAATACATTCTATTATTTTATATCCCGCTTCTAAAAGAATATTTACAACTTCTTTTCTTTGATCATATCCTATTTCAAAAGCCAGAAGTCCTCCCTTTTCTAATACATGTAAACTTTCCTCTGCAATTCTTCTATAAAAGTCCAAACCATCTTCTCCTCCGTTAAGAGCTATGAGTGGTTCGTAATTCTTTACATCATCCATTAATGTAGGTATAACCGATTTTTTTATATAAGGAGGATTAGAAACTATCACCTCAAATTTCTTGTTTTTACTAATCGCTACTTGTAATAAGTCACTAAGTTCCTCATTAACCCTAGCAGATAAATTGAATCTTTTTATATTTAATTCTGATACATCTAAAGCCTCTTTTGAAATATCATATAGCACTACCTTCGTGCTTTTATTAAATTCAGCTATGGCAATGCCAATCGCTCCACTCCCGCAACAAACGTCGCATATATAAGTGTATCCTTTTTCTTTTATATACTTAATTACTTCCTCAACTAAAATTTCTGTATCAGGTCTCGGTATTAAAACTCCTGGTTTTACTATAAAATTCATACCCATAAATTCGCATTCCCCGAGAATATATTTTATAGGCATTTTATCTTTTCTAATCTGAATTAATTTTAAAAACTCATTTTCCTGTTGTTTAGTAATATTAAAATCCCTATTTATCATTATAAACAATTTATCTTTTTTTAAAACCTGGCTTAATAAAAGTTGTGAATCCAATAAATAGCTTTCGATTTTAACTTTTTTTAGAATTCCATATGCCTCTATAAGTATTTCCCCTATATTAATTTTTTACCCACCTTCATTCATTATTGTCTTCATTCATATTTACCATAAATAAATATATTTATATTATGGCTAAGTTAATCTGTAATTCCCTCTGCTACTTTAAGGGCTCTTATTGCCACCTCTAGTTGAGATAAATCTGGTTCTCTTGTAGTTAGATTCTGCAACTTAAGTCCTGGGTAAGAAAGGATTTTAGCAAATATACTCTCACTTTTACCCATCCATTTAATAATTTCATAACTTACACCTGAAATCAAAGGAAGTAATACTATTCTATACATTATTCTCTCACCAATTGAATGCCAACCAGTAAATGAGAACATTATTATACTAACTATCATAACTAAGAACAAAAAATTCGTGCCACATCTTGGATGTAATCTTCCAAATTTAGCTGCATTCTCTGGTGTTAATTCAGTACCACTTTCATAACAAAATATAGTTTTATGTTCCGCGCCGTGATATTCATATACCCTCTTAATGTCTTCCATTTTTCCTATTAGATACACATATAATAAAAATAGTACCACCCTAATAATTCCTTCTACAATGTTCATACCCATTGGGGTTGCACCTATTCCGCTGAAGAAGTTAGCAACTATTGTAGGTAAAATAAAAAATATACCTATAGATATAGCTAGTGACATCACAAGCGATACTCCCATAATCACATCATTACTTTTTTCTTTAAATATTTTTCTTATCCATTTGTCGAATTTCGAAGGTTCATCCTCATCTTCATCTTCAAAGAAAGAGGCAGAATAATTCAAAGTTTTTACTCCTATAATTAAGGATTCGATTAAAGAAATAAAGCCTCTTATTATTGGAAGCCCAAATATTTTATTTTTTTTAGTATATGATGTATAAATGTTTTTTTCAACTACTATTTCTCCTTGCTCAGTTCGCACCGCAGTGGCAATTCCATTACTTCCTCGCATCATAACGCCTTCAATAACTGCCTGGCCTCCAACATTTATATTCTTAGACATTTTATACTCCTTCTCTAGGCACAATATGACATTTTCTGCATCGGGCTTCATAAGATTCTGTATCTCCGATCAAAACAATAGGATCCTCATATCTTGCTGGTTTTCCATTTATTAAACGTTGAGTTCTAGTTGCAGGATTACCACACACTACACAAATAGCTGCAATTTTATCTATAAATTCAGCAATAGCGAGAAGTGCAGGTATAGGTCCAAAAGGTTCACCCTTGAAATCCATATCCAATCCAGCACATATTACTCTTTTATTATCATCAGCGAGTATTGTAATTACATCAATTATTCCTTTATCAAAAAACTGTACCTCGTCAATAGCAACAACCTGTGTATCCGTATCTAATAGTTCTAGTATCTGAGCACTATCCTTAACTGGGAATGCTTCCACTTTGCTTCCACAATGAGACACAACATTTCTCTTGCTATATCTATTGTCAATTTCGGGTTTAAAAACTTGTACCTTTTGTTTTGCTATTTTTGTCCTTCTTATCCTACGTAGAAGTTCCTCTGATTTTCCACTATACATAGGTCCTATAATAACTTCAACCCATCCATGATCTTTTGGTCCATACATATATTTACCTCCATTTGTTGATTTAAATAAAAAAATTATCATATATATCTTATCAAATATATACTATATATTAAAGCATATTAAAGCAAAAAAATTTTTTTTTTCATTGACTTAGTTATTAATTATATGATAAAATTTAAATGTTGACAATACGGATACATATTTATTTAAAAGAGGTGAAAAATATGCAAAAAGGAATACATCCAGAATACCATCATGATACAGTTGTTAAATGCGCATGTGGAAACACTTTTATTACAGGATCTACTTCAAAAGAACTTAAAGTAGACGTATGTTCTAATTGCCATCCATTCTACACTGGGAAGCAAAAGAATATTGATGCCGGTGGAAGAGTTGATAGATTCATGAAGAAATTTAACATAAAAAAAGAAGATGTAGAATAATATATTAATGGAAAAGATTTAATTATCTTTTCCATTTTTTATTTATGTAAATAAATTTTTATAACATATCTAAGTAATTCAATTAACGACATCTAATGATATAAAATGTCGCTAAAATAATTTATAAAGCCTGCTTTAATTTATATTATCTAGCTACTAATTCAAAGTTTTTGTTTATCATTTCTAAAAAATCTTTATTACTCTTAGTTGTAGCCAATAGATTTAGAAGTTTCTCTGTTACACCAAGTGCATTACCCTCTCTATACATTATCTTTCTTAAATTATATATAGTATCCATTTCAATCTTAGTAAGTAACAAATCTTCTCTTCTTGTTCCAGATTTGTATATATCTATTGCTGGGAATATTCTTCTCTCTTGAAGTTTTCTATCTAAGTGGACTTCCATATTTCCTGTGCCCTTAAATTCTTCAAAAATCATATCATCCATTCTACTCCCTGTTTCTACCAAAGCAGTAGCAAGTATAGTTAGGCTTCCACCCTCTTCAATATTTCTAGCAGCACCAAAAAATTTCTTTGGCATTAAAAGTGCACTAGGATCAAGTCCTCCAGATAAAGTTCTTCCAGAAGGTGTTATAGTTAAATTGTAAGCTCTAGCAAGCCTAGTTAGACTATCTAATAGAATAACTACATCTTGACCTTGTTCAACCATTCTTTTAGCTCTTTCAATTACCATGTAAGCTACTTTTGTATGATGATCTGGTTCTTCATCAAAGGTAGAATAAATAACTTCACCTTTAATTGACCTCTGCATATCTGTAACTTCTTCCGGTCTTTCATCTATTAAAACAACAATTAATTTTACTTCTGGGTGATTTATAGAGATACTATTAGCAATTTTTTTAAGAAGTGTCGTTTTTCCTGCTTTTGGCTGTGCTACAATAATGCCTCTTTGACCTTTACCTATAGGAGAAATAATATCCATCATTCTTGAAGATAAGTCAGCTGCATTAGTTTCTAGTGTCAATCTCTGTGTAGGATATATTGGGGTTAATCTTTCAAATGGTTTTCTACCTACAGCTCTGTCAGGATTTTCTCCATTTACTCCTTGTACATACAAAAGGGCTTTAAATTTTTCGCCTTCCTTAGGTATTCTAACCTTACCTTCTACTTCATCACCTGTTTTTAAATTAAACCTTCTGATTTGAGATGGTGAAACATAAATATCGTCTGGACCAGACAAATAATTGTTTCCTCTAAGAAATCCATAACTATTATTTTCAATTATTTCAAGTACTCCTCTTGCTGAGCCTGATTCATTTATCATTTCTTGCAATTTTTCTTTTTTATTTTCGTTTTGATTTTTAAAACCCGTATCAATATTTTCTTTTTTATTTTCATTTTGGTTTTTGAAACCTGTGTCAATATTTTCTTTTTTATTTTCATTTTTATTTTTAAAACCTGTATCAATATTTTCATTTTTGATTATTTCTGGCTTTTGAATTGGTTTAATCTCGACTTGCTTTTTCGAATTTTCTATAGTACTATCTGCAATCGTAGAAGAGTTTTTAGGACTGATTTTTTCTCTTAAAGTAACTCCATCTTTTTGCATAGAAGCTGGTGTTACCTTCTTTATTGCCTCAATTAGTTCACTTTTTTTAAGTTTAGATATATTTTTAATGCCAAGCTCTTTGGAATGTTCTCGAAGCTCGACCACTGTCATATTTTCAAAATCTTTATTTGTCAAAATCTGCACCTCCGAAGGGTATTTCATATATAATATCTATTTAATAAATATCATGTGAATTTCAAAACGATTATACTATTCAATGAATTTTCTTGAAATGATATATTATTGTAATTATATCCTATTTAACATTTTTAATCCACTATATTAAAACCTATGGAAGCCTTCAAATAACTATTTACTATTTTCTCTAAATTAGTGCATAAATTTTCTCTATTGTCTGCCTATATTCATTTACTTTATCTATAACCTTTTGATTTTTACCAATAAGAAAAATAGGTAATGCAACTTGCTCACATCCACCTATGACCATATTCCTTTTTAAAAGTTCCTTAACATTATAATAATAAGAATGTTTCTCACCACATAGCGGACATTTAACCACAATTAATATTTCATTACCTTTATGAATTTTAACATTTACAGAGGGAAATATAATTTTAATATTCTCTATTTCAAATATTGTAAATTCATAAATTTTATACTCACCACTTGAATTCTTTAAAGCCATAGCAATATTAGTATCAAATATCAATTACTTCACCTCCATAGTTTATTACCATTTAATTTCACTACAGTATTTAATTATTAAATTCTATAAATTTTATTAAATTCCTTCTATTTTCATTTGATTTTTATGAGTATTGTGATAACTTTTAACTTTCTTATAAAGAAAGTTAACGAAAAAAAGCTACTCCAATTAGAGTAGCCTTTCAATTGTATTATTTATTATGTTCTATTGATGCCTTAATAAAGTCTTTAAATAATACGTGTGGGTTATTAGGTCTAGACTTAAGTTCTGGGTGAAACTGAACCCCAACAAACCAAGGATGATCTTTAATTTCTACTATTTCAACTAATTTATCATCGGGGCTTGTTCCTGTAAGTGTAAGTCCCGCATCAGTTATTGCTTTCCTGTACTCGTTATTAAATTCATATCTATGTCTATGTCTTTCATATATAACTTCATCTGCATAAGCTTCATAGGAATTTGAATCTTTCGCTAACTTGCATGGGTATAACCCAAGTCTCATAGTTCCGCCCTTTTCATCTAAATCCTTTTGATCTGGCATTAAATCTATTACTGGGAACTGTGTCTGTGGATTAATTTCTGAACTATTAGCATCTTTAAGTCCTACTACATTTCTTGCATATTCTATAACAGCACACTGCATGCCAAGACATATTCCGAAGAATGGAACTTTATTCTCCCTAGCATATTTTGTTGCCTGGATTTTTCCTTCAATTCCCCTATCTCCAAAGCCTCCTGGAACTAATATACCTTGAACATCTCCTAATACTTCACTTGCATTTTCCGAAGTTACATCAGAAGCATTTACCCATTTAATTTCTACATTAGTATCATTTGCAAGACCTCCGTGACTAAGTGCCTCAACAACTGAAATATATGCATCATGAAGTTCTACATATTTTCCAACTAGTGCTATTTTTACATTTCCAGACAGGTTCTTTAATCTATCTACCATATCACTCCACGCACTATTATCTATTTCATGACAATCTAATTTTAATTTTTTGCATGCTAGAGTGTCTAATCCCTCTTTGTGAAGCATAAGTGGTACTTCATACAAATTTTCAGCATCCAAATTTTGAATTACAGAGTCTTCATCTAAATTACAGAACATGGCAATTTTAGCCTTTAAATCATCAGATATTTCCTTTTCAGATCGGCATACTATTATGTCTGGCTGAATACCTATACTTCTTAGTTCTTTTACAGAATGTTGAGTAGGTTTTGTTTTAAGCTCTCCCGCTTTTCTTAAATATGGTACTAATGTAACATGGATAAAACAAACATTTTCTTGCCCTACTTCATATTTCACCTGTCTTATAGCTTCTAAAAAAGGTAAAGACTCAATATCTCCAATAGTTCCCCCAATCTCAGTTATAACAACATCCACATCTTTTTCTTTAGATACTCTATATACTCTTTCCTTTATTTCATTAGTTATATGTGGTATTACTTGTACTGTACCACCAAGGAAATCTCCTCTTCTTTCTTTTGATATAACGGACCAATACACTTTTCCTGTAGTTACGTTACTACTCTTACTTAAGTTTTCGTCAATAAATCTTTCATAATGTCCTAAATCTAAATCCGTTTCTGCACCATCATCTGTAACAAAAACTTCACCATGCTGATATGGGCTCATTGTCCCTGGATCAACATTTATATAAGGGTCAAATTTTTGAATTGAAATCTTTAGCCCTCTATTTTTCAAAAGCCTTCCTAGTGAAGCTGCTGTTATTCCTTTTCCTAGAGATGAAACTACACCGCCAGTGACAAATATATACTTAGTACTCATCATTATTCCTCCTATGTTTTATTGCTCATTGTAAATTGTTATTGTTTTATCTTTTTAATATTATATACCTATGTAAAATTAAAAAAAGTTTATATTAATATTTTTTTTAATACTTGACAAATGTTCTTGACAATCTTATAATAGAAATTACCCTATAAATATAATGGTATAGGTTTTTTTTAAAACAATATTAATATCTTATCACACTTTTTTGTCATTAACCAGTGTTTTTTTGTTTTTTTGTTTTTTATTTTTTTATGACTAATCTTTTAATTTTTAACATCATTTTTATTTACCCTCACCTAATACTCTTTCTATTTCAAAATACATTTCTCTGAATTCCTTATTAATAAAAAATTGTTCTTCTGCTTTTTTAAAGCCATAATTAGCAGTTCTTTTATTCAATATTAGAAATTTCTTATAAATACTCTCTACATCTCCAAACTTATATTTTTTCAACAATAAAAATAAAACATATCTACACTCTCTATTTTTCGATATTTTTAGTGATTCATGCCTTCCCATACCTTTTACGTAACAAATAGCGTCTATTATTTTATTGTAATCAATAGTATTTAACTTTAACATTAAATCATCTCCTTCGGAGCTGTAGTATAACGACTTCAGAAGGATATTTACCCCTTTATACTTCTCTGGAGTAGATAACAATTCTTAATTGTTATCCTCCCATTTATAGAAATGGGAAACTTTTTTTCTGAAATTTCGCTAAACCGCTCCTATTTTCTATGTATTGTTTAGTTAATTAGATTATTGACAATTATTTATAAAAACTATCCATATACCAAAATTATAATTATAATATAAAACATTAAAGCATAATAAAAGCTATGTTCTATAAAGAACATAGCTTTTATTATGCTTTAATGTTTATCTGTAATGTTGTACTTAAAATTTGTTGATTTCCTATTATCATATCATAATCTATAAATACATCTCCACCATCATCATTAACATTCATCTTTAATTCCTTGGTATCTACTGCAAGATCTAATGCTCCATGTGGTGTATTATATAAAGTTAAATCCCTTACATATTTTTTGAAATTCATTTCGGTATTAGTAGTTCCAATCCTTATAAGTGTAAACTTTTCTGCATCAATTTTTAATGTAGTAGTAGTTCCCTTCATTCCTGAAATTTCTGATTCTTCGTACACTGCATAATAACAATTATCTTTTTTATAAAACTTGCCAGGTGTTACAACCTCAATTGAATCACCATCTTCTTCACTATCAGATTGTTTGCTAACTACTGAAATTATCGCGTTTTTATTCATTCACTTGCACCTCACTATTTTAAAATATAATTGTTTATCTCTTCATCTGATGCAGGTTTTATGTCTATATATTTGCCTTCAGACCGACCATATCCGCCATAACTTATAGTTACAACCTTCTCATCCATTCCTTTGCAATATCTTCCTGTGATTTTTGCTGCAAGATCAATATCTGTTTCCGTTGGATTCCCAATTATAACAACTGTTGTTCCATTGTAATCCTTAGCCTCAAACATTAAATCTTGTTGAGTTAAAAGCTTTTCTAATAACTCCCCTTCTTTTTCTGTTCTTGTAGATACTATTTTAGCATCTTTAGATATTCTAAAATGTCTTCCAATTTTAAGTAATTCTAAATCTTTCTTAGATGGATTTTTCTTCTGCTCTAAAATATCTCTAAGTCTCAAAGAATAGTTAGGTTCAGTAAGTTTACATCCACCAGCCGGTGACGGATAATCAAGAATACCGAATTTTTCTGCTAACTCCATCTGAACTTTTCTGTTTCTTCCTTTTATATCCATAAGCATTTCTCTATCTATTAAACCATCTATCTCCATTTGGGTAGGATTAAGATTTTTAGCACATAATGGTCTTAAAATTTTATCCCCTATACCCGATTCATTTTTAACTATGTCTAAAGCTGATCTGTTTTGAGACATAGGTCTTTGGTTTAAAACTTCTCCTGTTATAATAAAGTCAGCATGATATTTTTCTAATAATTGTCCACAATACCGCATCATCATAGCATGGCAGTCAATACAAGGATTCATGTTTTTACCATACCCATGTTTCGGATCCTTTACCATTTTAAAATGTTCATCTGAAAAATCTACAACTTTTAATGGTATATCTATTTTTTTTACCATTTTCAATGCATTTTTCTCACCAAAAAAATTAGATTTAAAGCATATCCCGATGACTTCTATGCCTTGATCCTTTACAATCTTTGCTGCTAAAGTACTATCAAGGCCTCCAGAAATCATAGCCAAAGCTGTTGTCATAAAGCTTCTCCTCTCTTCATTGTACTTTAATATATCTTGATACAACTACTATCCATTATTTCTATCTATTGCTAAATCAATAAGTTCATCTATAAGCATAACATACGTTTTACCTGAAGCTTCCCACATTTTAGGGTACATGCTTATTTTAGTAAACCCCGGTATAGTATTAACTTCATTCAAATAAACATCTTCTGTTTCCTTATCCACTAAGAAATCTATTCTCGCCATTCCAGCACAATCGAGTATTCTATAAATTCTTATAGCTTCTTCTTTAACTATCTGTAACTTATCATAAGATAAAGCTGCGGGTATCAATAGTTTAGATGCTTCACTTTTATATTTAGCTTCATAATCATAAAATTCTTTTGCTGGTATTATTTCTCCTGGTATAGAAGCCTGTGGATAATCATTACCAAGAATAGCAACCTCAATTTCTCTTGCATTTATAGCCTTTTCAACTAAAACCTTTCTATCATACTTTAAAGCTTCTTCTACCCCAGTTATTAACTCGCTTTTATTATGTGCTTTTGTTATCCCTACAGAAGAACCGCCATTAGATGGCTTAATGAATACATCATAGCCCAATTCTTTTTCTATTCTTTCTATTAACAAACCTTTATTTTCTTTATACTCATGCGCATTTATTACCACATAATCCGCTTGTTTTACATTGAATTTTTCTAACAAATATTTTGTATATATTTTATCCATACAAACAGAAGAAGACATTACTCCAGCCCCAACACATGGTATATTAGATATTTTACACATGCCTTGAATAGTTCCATCTTCTCCAAATAAGCCATGTAGAACGGGAAATACTACATCTACCTCTTTATTAAATATTACTTTCTGACCCTCTGGTCTTTTAAAATATTCATCCTTTTCCCATTCTCCGTTCTCTATATTATCAATTTCTCCAGTGTATTCAAACCATAAACCATCTTTTGTTATTCCTATAGGATATATATCATATTTTGTTTGATCAATATTTTTTAATACTGATGAAGCTGATGCTCTGGAAACTTCATGTTCTGTGGACTGTCCACCAAATAATATTGCTATTTTCTTTTTCATTGACGCCCTCTCCTTATAACTATAATAACTATTTTTTTAATAATAAAACCATAAATATACTATGTGTTTTAATATGATCCACACTAATTTTTTTTTAATATTATATCATATTATATCATCTTTATCTATTATTTTGTATTTAAATTTTTACAATGTAACTTGTATGCTCTCAATATTTGATATTGTAAAAATAACTCAACATGAAAAAGGATATATGTTCTTATATGAACATATATCCTTTTTTACTATATTAATTAAATAGTCAATTTTCCATTAGGAGTGTCAACTATTTCTATTATTCTTTGCTCATACCCAGTACTAGCATCAATATATACTATAAAATTCTTTTCCTTATAAGATCCTAAAAATTCATAGCACAAAACTTCTTTATTACTGTCCATAGGTATAATTGCTAAACTAACTTTACTGATTTTTAATCTTTTTCCAACTTTTTCTTGAGCTTTTGCTGCAGTAATCTTTGGAGCCGCTATCTTCCTGTTCTCAACATGTGACATTAAATATTTGTCTGACTCAATCCCTATAATGCTGCCGTCATCTAATGCAATCTTAAGTTTAACTTGATCTGGATAAATTGATACTTCGCCTTGTTTATATACATAACTTACTACAGCTGTATTATTATAATTTAACGTATATGTAGGTTTCATATTTTTATATCCCATTTTACTAATAAACTTGTTTCCTACATCTACTGCCTTCTTAATATCCAAAGTTGTTTTTCCTATAGGCTTATTATCTAATAGGTATACTATTTGGCCTCCATTTTTGCTTACCTCTATTACTGTTTCACCATTACTTTTATCTCTTCCCTTAAATGTTATATAAAATGTGTATGCAGGTATTGTAGTCTTCCCATTTTGCGATTTATTCTCAATGCTTGCAATTTTATCTGATCCAAATGTTTTATTTATTACTTTAATTGCTTGTTTCTCACTTATTTCCTTTTGAGACAATATCTTAGGCTTTATTGCTAATATATTATCAGAGAATGGTCCATCATATATTAATGCAGGATATTGAACTATTTGCTTTTGTATGCCATTAAATTTTTCAGTTACAAGATCACCGCCTGCTTTAGCAAATACCCCACTACCATTTTTTCTGATTTCGCCCCATTTTATATCGCCTTCATTTATTGAAGAAAGCACTCCATTTAATTGTTCCTGGAGGGTGTATGATTGTGCCTCTAAGTTATCAATTACATCATATTCCTTATTGCTGAGTTCCTTACCTTCTGATGATGCCTTTGCTAAAGAATAACAATAATCACCAACTTGAGTTAGAAATTTACTAGTGTTACCAACTACCTCTTGATCAATTGGTAATGAATGCAATTTATCATTTGCCGTAGCCGAATATCTAAATATCTCTTCAAAAGCTATTATACTTTGCTCCCTAGAACCAACAATAGCTGACTTTCCTAAATCTACCCTTATATTTTGTACCGAGCTAACAAGGTCATACATATTTTTACTATATTGCCCTTGAAGATAGTTTCTATAATCTAACCTCTCCAAAAACATTAATATAGCAAATGTAGTTGAAAATACGACAATTATAGCTACAATACTTGTATACAAAATTCTTTTCTTTAGCATTTTCATATATTTCCCTCCTGGTAGTTATACAAGTAGTTAACAGTTATTAACTAATATTTTCATAATAGTCTTCTGTTATTTCAACTAAATATATTGTTTATAATTTCTTCTAGTTTAAATTTTACAATTATTTTTTTACTACTTACAGTATTATCAACTGTATTATACTCATTATTTGATAATACAGTCTTCATCTCTTTCTCAGTTTTTTGGTAAGCTACATCTCCTTTGGTAATGTCTACAAAACATAATGGTGGGAACATAACACACCACCAATTTTGTCCTTTTCCCGTTCCAATTATTATTCTATATGCCTCATATTTACCTTGAGGCAAAGTGATATTCCCATATGTTTTAACTGGAAAATTTTCTTTTGAAAGTGCTGTAGTTACGTAATATTTATACCCATTTTGCTTTATTACAGTTTCTGCAATTTTTTTAATGTTTTTATTTTCTTTATTTAAAATACTTCTTGATTGTCCTATACTCGTGCAATTTTTAAGTTTTGGTGATATATATTTTAATACTGAATCTCTTACTTTTAGTTTTAAATTTTGATCTATTTTATCGTCACTGTTAGCTATCACATGAAACCTTATAAGTTTAGCCGAAATATCGCTTTGGCTGGCTTTTGCAGGTGAATTAGTCCCATTTAAAGCCATGGAAATTATAGTTATTATAACAATACTTGTTAATATAAATTTTTTCATGTTTACCCCCCAGATACAATAATTCATATTAATATTGTTACCATATTATGTAATTGTATTCAGTTGACTCTCCCACTCTTCAAAATGTTTTTATGGTTTCTAATAAAATTATGTTCTAAAATCATTACACCCTATATAATTAATTGTGCTTTTCTTTAGTTAGCTTTTACGACACTCATAAAAAATATTCACATAAATGCATGATAATAAATATAAAAACGTGCAAAAAACCTAAAGGTTCCTACACGTTCTTATATTTTGTTATATGATTATGCTTAAATTGTTCTAGTTATATATACTTCTTTATATTGGATTTTAAATTTATCATAACATAATTGAGCTTTTAACATGTCATCGAAGAAGGCGAATATTGTTGGTCCACTTCCACTCATCATTGATCCCATCGCTCCCATTTTAACCATATCTTCTTTTATTCTCTTGAGAACTGGGTATTTTCTTAGCGTAACATTTTCAAGTAGATTTTTCATATTATTACATACATCCTGTAACTTTTCTTGTTCTATAGCTTTTATTAACATTTCAGTATCTGGATGTTTAAAAATCTTACTAATGTCTAGATTTTTAAAAACTTCCTTAGTTGATACTCCAAAATTAGGTTTAACTAATACTAAAATATTATTTTTGAAAGGTTTTAATGGTGTAATAATTTCCCCAATGCCTTCACACAAAGCAGTTCCCCCCTTAATGCAAAAAGGAACGTCTGCGCCTATTTTAACACCTAAGTTCATAAGTTCATCATCATCTACTTGCACATTAAATACTTCTTTAAGCGTTTTGAAAACTGCTGCAGCATCTGCACTTCCTCCTGCCATACCAGCCGCCACAGGGATATTCTTTTTAAGATATATATTTACCCCTTCCTTAATATCATAAGTTTCCATAAATAATTTCGTAGCTTTATATACTAAATTTTTGTCGTCTACGGGTATGTATGGTTTATTACAACTTAAATTAATACCCTTATTACATTTTTGAAAGGACAGAGAATCATATAAATCTACACTTTGCATAATCATTTTTAATAAATGATACCCATCTTCTCTTTTACCTATCACATCTAAAGATATATTTATTTTTCCATAAGCTTTTACTAACATGATTGTCCTCCAACTCTTTATTAATAATCCATTAACGTGTCTTTAGCCCCTAACATGTTTTAATCCACTTAGAGTGGCTTAATCCACATAGGGTGGCTTGATTCACAAAATCGGCTTAATTAATAGTTGTTTAGTCTGGCTTATAAACCTTACGGCTTTTATAAGTCGACCCTTTTGTTATGAAATGTTCTTATTAAAAATAGTATATTACAATAAATTTAATATTGCTACATATAATTTAAAATAAAGCTCATAAAATAATAAAACTCCTACATGTTGTTTTATAACACATAGAAGTTTTATTATCTTAAATAATTTTTTAGTTTTCTAATAGTTCAAACATTCAACTTATATAACTATTCTTCCTGGTATAATAAGTTTTTGTGAAACTTTTATAACATTAGTATCTTCAATTTGATTAACTCTTGCGATTTCTTGTATTGTAGTATTATACTTTTTAGCAATTTTCCATAAGGTATCTGCAACTTGAACTACATAAATAGTAATACTAGCTTTTTTTTCAGGTGCTTCCCCCTCTACCGGATAAACATCAACTAAAAATCTCTTTTTCACCATATAATTTACACGTGCGTATACTTTTACTACGGCCCTAACTGCCATATTTCCTGCTTCAATATCTACATTTATATTCTCGAGTGCTACTTTGCACATGCTACTCATATTAATTTTAGCACCTAATATATCAACTCCACAGGTGAAAGGTATTTCCTCTGTAACCGCAGATAAGTATTTTTGTTCATCATCACTCCTATATAATACCGTTACATTCATTACACCCTCGACTATAACCTTATCCTCAATTACCCTTTTATCAGTTATACAAACACTAGCATTGCTCATAATAACCTTAGTAGGTTTTGCCATATTACTATCTAATTCTATGTCGCCCTTAACTAACGTTTCTGTTAATAATTGTCCTTGCATTACGTTAAGATCGAAATCTTTTTTATCCATTTCAAGTTTAGTTGTTGGCGAATATACATCCTCAATCATATCTACTTCTTCTTTGTGCATAGCTCTCGTATTAGTTTTTATCATAAATTCTACATCTATAATTCTTTTTTCTCCTAAATCATCTTCTTTAATGTCATACTCCATAGCATCTACCTTAAACGAAGTATAATTATCCATATAAGGATTTACATCATCAAGATCCAATTCTTTGTTTAGCATAACTTCATGTTCAATATAAATTAGTTCACGACTATCCTTGCCCTTGTATATCATGTTAATAAATGCATAAGCATTTATTTGAATTTTACCATCATACAATTTGACTTCTTTTTTATGAATATTAATATCATACTTTACAATCTTAGCGATTTCTGGTTTATCCATTGGAACCTTTATATTAGCTTTCCCAATAAGCTCGCCTGTAAAATTTCTTGTCACTTTATCTATACTTGTTGGATTTTTTAAATATTGAACATCTTTAACAGCATCTATATCCTTTACTACTTGAAAACTAAAATTTTTATATACTTCACATTTTGATTTTAATATACCTTCAAGACATATTTTTCTCTCATTTACTATTCTACATTCCATATGCTCTACAAGACACTCAGTATCACACAGCATTTCAGGCATTGCGCCTGTTACATCTATTGTATTGGAAAACGTAGAACTATATATAACATTTTCCACATCCGTTCGTTGTTGATTATTTGTTATATAAAGTACATTATATTGAATCTGGCCTTCTATATATACCTTATCCTCAATTATTTCTTTGGAATTTATAAAAGCTTTTACATCTAACATAAGAATTTCCTTAACATCCGGATGAGTATCAGGTATTACAAATTCTTCTTTCACCACTGTATCCACAGTATTTTCTCCTAAAAGTTGTTCGTATTCTATGTTCTCTTTTATTAAATTAATTTCCATATTATACCTCCTCGTATTTCTATTGGGGTAACTTTTATTTGTTGTTACCCTCCTAAAATACCTGCTACATAATATATATATAAATATAGTCTATAATATGTTATTTAATCTTCAAATTCGTATTACAAAATTCAGCATAATTTTAAAAATAAAAAACAAAAACATATATTATGTAAAATGCACTGTTATTACTAACTAATTGCATTCTAATTAATATATGCTCTGTTAATTCCATATGAGCCAAATGGGAAATAAATAATAAGAATATTTACTCGCTTTGACCTACTGTTAATTTATAAATATAAAAAACGATACTATAGAACAGTATCGCTTTATCCTGCAAAAACTATTTGAACCGTTTTTGTCAAAACATCTGAATAACTATATGTCACTGTCCTGTGGGTGTCTTTTTCAAGTCTTATAACAAAAATATTTGGATATGTCTTTTCAATAACTCCATTATCTATAAGAATTTTTCTTCTTCCACCATTAGCTTTTAATGTTACTCTTTCGCCAACATGACTTTCAATCTCATCTTTTATTGAAGTCAATACATTTATTTTCTCCAAAGAAAACACCTCTTTCCACACTTCATATTATACATCATATATATTTTTTTGTCAAGTAACTATTCATTTTATCACTACTATAACAGCGTTGTCAATATCTATTTTTTGTTAACAAAATTGATTTTAATAGATTATTCTACATATAACTGATTTTTATTTAGTTTATGAGCCTTTATCTCGCTTAGCTTTGATATATCATAACTATTTAACACTTAAAATATAAACTTAAATAATATTTATTGTAATTATATATACTGAGATTTAGGGAACCCTTCTCTATATTTACCCCTAGTTTGTAATCCACCAATACCTGAAAGTCCTGTTATAGTATTTTGTATAACATCCTCTATCGCTACAACAGTTTCTATATTGGTATATGCAATTTTTTCAGAAACTAAGACGGGATCTAAACAATGGATTAATACACGATTAGGCGCACTCGCAAAATTAGCACCTGCATCTAAAATTGCCTCATAACAAGATTGACATGCCCCTGCAAATATAACTAGATCATCATAATTACTATTATATGTTCTAAGAGCCATAACAGCTTCTACAAAGTACCTTGAGTTTCTATAATTGTCCAAGTCAATATAATCAGTTATTCCTTTTACCATACCATCATGTCCCGTAATTACAACTATATCTGGCTTTACCTCTTTAACTAACCTCACTATTTCACTTGGTTGATTTTTTTCTAATATTACTCTGCCTACAGCATCCAAGGATAGCTGCTTATAAGTTTTTAAACAAACTTCAAGATACTCAGCATCGCCATCAACATGTAAAATCTTACCTGGTCTTCCAAATATCATATCTTTATCTTTAAAGTCTTTATATTTTTCTTGTTTTGACTGCATTTCTTTAATTTTGCCCTTAAAATCTATAGCTGTTGCTCTATCGCCCCTGTAGCCACCACCATTTCTATTCATTAATATTCTTTTAATTGATGCATTTACCTTTTTATTAAATACTTTATCTATTTCATAAACTACGTCATCTGCTACTAATTCCAAATCGCCAATTAGAGAGTCTGCCTCTATTCTTAGATTTATTCCCTTAAGTAAATACACATCATTATCCCCTGGAACAATATCTATAATTTTAAAGGCAATGTCTCCGCCATAAGATTTTCTAACAACAACATCTCCTATTTTCATAATGCCACCTCCATATTTAAACTCATAATATATATTATGGGAATATATATAATAGGTGAATACGAAAAAAAGTTATGTAAACATTATATCTACATAACTTTAATAGGCATAATAACTTTTGCTATTTCTACTACCTCTGATTAAATACTTTTTTATAATCTTCAATAAATACCATAAACTTTTCTTTTTCAGAAATTAACTCCTCCATTTTCTTGTTAAAGGTATTTTGAATCCATGTAACTTCATTATAGTAGTATCTATTACAGAGTCTCCAATAACGTTGTGGAAACACCAAAAATGCATATATAAGTCTGTACTCTTCTTTTGACAAAGGATTTACACTGCTATATGCTTCTAATACTGTTTCAGCATATTTTATGTCCCAATCCTGATTTTTAAGCATTTTGATCAAAAAGTTAGATAAATCGTATGCTTTTACTTCTCTTTTGCAATAATCAAAATCAATTATATTTGTATCATTATTTTTATCAATAATAATATTATGATAAGTATAATCATGGTGGCAGAATCCTTTTTCTTCTTCTGTTTGCCTACATATATCAAAATACCTAGAGTCATCGAGTATTGCCATAGCTCTTATCCCTAATTCCTTTTGTGATTCCACACTTCTGATATAGTTCATATCAAAATCTGTTTTATTATTTTTCTTTTTTCTGATCATGCTTTGCATCTTATCGAATGATTTTATCCGTTTTTCCATTAAATGAGGCCATCTTCCAAGATCTGTTTTTAACTTACTATTTTCTGGTGGATCATACCCCTTTGATGCAATATGCATATAAGCTAATTGTTTTGAAGCTTCAATCAATTCTTCTTCATTGTTAAAATCACATTCACGGCCATCTATCCATGTCGATAGTGTGTATATATCTTCATTAACTAATGCATAAGGATTTCCTTCAGTATTTAAAAAATATCTATCAACCTTGTCAAATCCATTATTTGCCAGGTGCTCTTTGGCCCCATAAACAAACAAAAGTTTTTGTGTCCCATAGCTTATTTTTTTCATACACTTAGTTCCGCCATTCGTCTTCAAAAGATACACTCCCTTATTGGGACGTATACTATCTATTTTAATACCATATTGTCTTTCAATTTCAAATTCCCTCATCATATTAATCACCCCCCCTATAATTTATATTACTAATATTTTATTTTAGAATAAATACTTATATATTTTATACAACATTTATGCTTTCTTTTAATATAATAAAATATATTGATATATTTATATATTAAATTAGTGTTTAAGGAGTCCTAAAATGAAAATTGGAATTGATGCTAGAGCTGCAAAATGGTACAGAGGAACTGGTATAGGCACTTATTCTTACCAACTCATTCATTCTTTAAATAAAATTGATAATTATAATGATTATTTGCTTTTTGTGCCAGATGATTGTAAATTAGACATACCATTCAAAAAAAATTTTCATATAACTAATATAAAACAAGTTAATCAGAATAACTTTTGGAATGAAGTAAATATTTCCAATCCATTAGTAGACAAGTCTATGGACATATACCATGTTCCTCAAAATGGTATTGGCCTACCAACAAACAAAGATTGTCCTTTCGTCATTACGCTGCATGATGTTATTCCATATAGAATGCCAGATACTGTTGGCGAACAATATCTTAAAATTTTCAATGAAAAATTGCCTAATATTATTCCCTTATGTGACGGAATAATTACTGTATCAGAATATTCAAAACAAGATATTGTTAAAGCATTTAACTTTCCACCTGATAAAATATATGTTACCTATTTAGCTAGTGAGGATATTTATAAACCATACGACAAAAATCTTAGTAAATCGATCATTGAAGAAAATTACTCAATTACTGGAGACTATATTCTATATATCGGAGGATTTAGTCCTAGAAAAAATATTCTTGGATTACTCAATTCTTTTAGCTTGCTTTTACAAAAACTAAAAAAAGATATTAAATTAGTAATTGCAGGAAGTAAAGGTAAATCATACGATATTTATAAAAAAAGAGCACAAGATCTGCATATTGAAGATAAAGTAATCTTCCCAGGATTTATATCTATGAACCATATTCCCTTCATGTATAATGCTTGTGAGCTTTTTGTATATCCTTCTTTTTATGAAGGTTTTGGCCTACCTCCAATTGAAGCAATGGCTTGTGGAGTGCCTGTAATTGCCTCAAATGTTACTTCAATACCTGAGATTGTTAAAGACTCAACGCTACTTGTTGATCCATATGATGTTAATGAATTAAGTGAAAAAATGTATGATGTGCTTAACGATAATGCTTTAAGACAATCTCTTATAACAAAAGGATTAAAAAGATCTGCTTCACTAACTTGGGAACATACTGCCACCGATACACTAGTCGCTTACCAAAATATACTAGGAAAGCTCAAATAAGTGTCATTACTTCTAACTTTACAAACTTAAAGCCCCGCATAGTGTATTTAACATTATGGGGGCTTATTAATTTAACAGTTATAATAATTTTTAAATGATTTCAAAAACTCTTCTCTATCTTTTTTATATTCTACCTTCTTTTTTAATCTACTTAAAAATATTTCTTCACTCCACTGTTTTTTTCTTGTGTAATAATCGCGAGCTATGCCGTAAAAATCCTCTGGAAAACTTAACATTCCATATAACACCTTGAATTCCCTATTATCTAAATGGTTTACTGCTGTATATTCGCTTATTATACTTTGGCATTTTTCTATATCATAACAAAAATCTTTGATAACTTTATTCGTGAAATTACAAATGTCATGCAACTTTAAATCTATAACTGCATAATCAAAATCTAGGAAATATACTTTTTCCTTATTAATTAATATATTGTGATGAGCCAAATCGTGATGACAAAATACTACTTTTTCTTTTTCTTTGCATAAATTGTAATATTCTGATTCTTTAAGTATATTTAAGCTTTGTATTATATTTTTCTCATAATACTTAACATGCTGCAAAAATATATAATCAAACTCATTTTTATTTTCATTTAAAGTTGCTATTTTATTGAAAAACTTAAGCTCCTTCAGTTTTTTATTGAAATTTTCTATCATTTTACCACATAAATTTCTCTCCTCATTTTTCCCAAGTAGATTTTTAAATGTATCATCATACATGAGTCCTTGTGAAGCTTTGTGGATCTCTGCTATTGCTTTAGAAGTAAGCATTACATCCACTGGGTTGCTATACTCACACTCTCTACCCTCTACTAAACTCATTATACAATATATGTCATTTTTCCAAGGAACATATATGAGATTAGATTTTGTCTTTTCAAATTCAATAATTCTATTAAAATTATTATTTCTAATGTAATCAATGCCGTAATTAATAAATTCAAGTTGTTTTATACTATAATTTACTTTTTTTAAAACCTTATCACCTTTATCTGTATTAAGTATAAATACTTTTCTTACCGGAATAACATCATAAACAACTAAATCAAATTCGTTAAATAAATTTACATCTAAGTCATATTTGCTTAGATAAGCTCTATCTTTGTACCGAATATCTAACATATTGTCACCTCTCAAATTATAACTTAACTAATCTAAAATAATGAATTTCCATCTTGCGTTAATGCTTTTATAATTTTTTCAGGGACCTTATCCTCATTCCACATTCTTTTACCTGATCTATATCTGTTGCAACATTTCATGAATTCATGAGGGTAAGATATTAATGCTATAATAAAATTTAAGCTAGACCTATCCAATTCCTCAATATAGCAAAACTGCTCTACTAATCTATTAAAATTAAGTTTTAATCCTTTTCTCTTTAATTTACTTAGTAAAAAAAAACAATCCATTTCCACCATATTGTAACTACAATTTTCAAAACTAACCACTTCAATGGCTTCATTCTGCCTAATATTTTTAAAAAATGTGTTTCCGAGGCATATCTCCCCTCGCCTCATACTTCTTGTTAAAATCTCTAAATAATTTGATTCATACACAGTTTTTATACATTTTTGGCCTCTACTAATGGCTCCATTTCCATATTTAATAATCAATTGTTCGTAAACATTTTTAGGTTCATATTTATTAATATTGTTTATATCTCCACTAAGTTTCTTAATAGAAATTTTATATTCTTCTATTGTTTTACCTGTATTGTTATTTAATCTATTTCTAAGGTAACCATCAAACCCTAAAGATTTTTTGTGAAAATTATAAATAGCACCAAATTGATTTATTATTAATTCTTCAGTTATATCATTATACCCAAAGTCAATTACATCTACCTTTTTTATACCTTTAAACACCATATAGTCAGAAAATTCATTATAGATGCTTATTGCCACTCACACCACCTCAAATTAAATCTATTACTTTATTATTTATTTTTCTTACAATTTTTGTCCATTTTCTTTAAAATTTCTCTTTGTTGAAATTCTAATTCATTAAGTTTCTTTTGCCTTCTTCTTATTTTTTTAAGCCTTTTAACTTCCTCTTTCATATTATCAACCTTCATATCATAATCTTCCACTGATGATTCCTGCATCTCAATTATTTCTATTTCACTATCCTCATTACTTGTATCCTTTTTACTTTTTCCCATAACATTACCTCCCATATTTTATTTTTCTAAATTCTTCAATGAAATTTTGTTTATCTGCTACATCTTCTTGCATTTTTTCAAGCTTTTTTAAAAAAAACTCTTCTCCCCAATTCTTTTTTTCCCAATAATATTGAATCCCTATTTGCCAATATTCCTGGGGGAATTCCATAAATGCTGCCATTACCTCTATATCACTTTTATATATTAAATTTGTAACATCATATTCATCCATTATAGATAGTGCGTTTTCAATACTCCATTTGCCATTTTTCATTCTCCTTATTAAAAGACTACTTAAATCATGTAAATGAGTATCTAAAATACAATAGTCAAAATCAATAATACTAATTGCTCCTCCTTTCTCCATCAATACATTATGATGAGCATAATCATGATGACAAAATCCCTTATGTTTAATCTCCTCTTTCATCTTATCTATATAGTCACTTTTACACAGATTATCTATTGATTTGTCGCTCCTTGCGAGCTCACCCTGCATTATATTTAAATAGTTATTATCAAAATCTGTTTTATGACTTTTTTCATTTATTCTTCTTTTAAAATCTAATATTTCATTTTCTCTGGTTTTAAAAGTTTCTATCCATTTTAGCCATGCAATTCTCGGCTTCATATTAGGGGTAACCTTAAAGTTTAGACTTTTTTTATGAAGCTCTGCCAGTTTAGCTGTACATAATTTTATATCCTCTGGATTATCATAATCACATTGCCTTGCCTCTACCCATGGTGTTAGATAGGCATACTTGTTTTCAAAACTTATATACTTTTTTTTATATTTAGTAGGAATAATTTCTGGTATATTTTCAAAACCATTACTTTGTAAATGCTCTATAACGCCAACAATAAATAAAAAATGCTTAAACTCATAATTAATGATTTTCAAGCAATACATTCCATTTTCAGTATCTATTTTGCAAACATTCTTTATTCTTTTAATACTATTAATACGAAGAAAATAATTATTCTTTACTATCTCCTCTAATTCCTGGATTTCCAAATCTATACCTCCAAAATATTGTTCTACTGCAATATATGAAATTTCCGAATAATTTGTGATTATTTATATTTGCTGATATAGCACACTTTTTAGGTTAAAATAATATATTAATATATATTGTGCTTTTAATGAATTTCATTGATGAGTATAGGGTTTATCTAATAATTTTAAGGAGTGAAACCTATGAGGATTGCAATTGATGCTAGGGGCATCAATTTATATAGCGGAACTGGTATAGGGACTTATACAGAAAATGTACTTAAAAATTTACTTAACATAGATATTATAAATAACTATCATGTTTTTTGGTCAGGTAACAATTATGAATATATAAAAAAAGAAAACTGTAAAGTAGTAATGACTTCTAAAAAACATCAAAGATTTTTTGAAGATTACTACTTTCCAGAAAACATTTCACAAGAAAACATAGACATATACCATATGCCACAAAATGGTATAGGTTTTTCCCAGGAAATAAGTTGCAAAAAAGTTGTGACTATACATGATTTAATTCCATACGTTATGCCAGAGACAGTCGGTAGAGGCTATTTGCTTAAATTTTTAAAAGAAATGCCTTTAATTATAGGTGGTTCGGATGGAATAATAACCGTATCCGAGTTTTCAAAAAGAGATATTCTTAAATTTTTCCCAATAGATGAAAATAAAATTTTCGTAACACCTTTGGCCGCTGATAAAAAATATATACCTTTAGATAAGCTTCATTGTAAAAATTTTCTAGACAAAGCGTATAATTTAAAAAATCCATTTATACTATACCTAGGAGGTTTCAGTGAAAGAAAGAATGTCTCATCTGCTATAACTGCCTTTTCTAAAGTGTATAAAGATTTAAATAAAAAATATGATTTAGTAATTGTGGGTGACTATAAAGATCCCGATCGAAAATTAGTAAAACTTGCGAAAAAACTAAATATAGAATCTAATATAATTTTTACAGGTTTTGTACCCGAAGATCATTTACCTATATTCTATAACTGCTGTGATGCTTTCATATATCCATCTCTTTATGAAGGTTTTGGACTACCTCCTCTAGAAGCAATGAGCTGTGGTGCCCCTGTAATAGCGTCTAAGCTTACCTCTATTCCTGAAGTAGTTGGCGACAGTGGGATTTTAATAAATCCATATGATATTTCGGAAATGTCTATTGCCATAGGTGATTTATTAAGCAATGAAAGCTTAAAAACAGATCTTAGTTCTAAAGCTTTAATAAGAGCTAAAAATTTTTCGTGGCAAAACACTGCATTTAGTACTCTTAAAGTCTATGAGCACATATACAATTCTAATGCTACCTCCTAATCTATCCACCTAGACTAAAGAAGGCTTGCATAATTAATATGCAAGCCTTCTTTAATATTAAATAATCTCTTAGGTCGCTGTAGTATAACGACTTGTGAACTGTCGTTAAATTTATAACCTATTAATAATACTTGCTAAATATCCTGCTCCAAATCCATTGTCAATGTTAACGACACTAACTCCACTAGAACAACTATTTAGCATGCTTAGTAGTGCAGAAATCCCTTTAAAATTAGCTCCATATCCTACACTCGTTGGAACAGCTATAACAGGTTTATCCACTAGTCCTCCAACAACACTTGTTAAAGCACCTTCCATTCCGGCTACGGTAATAACTACCCTAGCACGTCTTATAACATCTAAGTTTTCAAATAACCTATGAATGCCCGCTACCCCAACATCATAAATTCTTTCAACTTTGTTTCCAAAAATTTCTGCAGTTATTGCTGCCTCTTCCGCCACTGGTATATCAGAAGTTCCCCCTGTTACTAATGCAATATATGTACTCCTACTTTCTACTTCTTTCTTCTTAATTACAATCGTCCTCGCAAGTTCATTGTACTCAGCGTCCTTGCATACCTGCTTTACACCCTCATACATTGTTCTAGATGCCCTCGTTCCAAGAATGTTTACGTCTTTCGTAAGCATCAATTTAACAATGTCTTTTATTTGCTCAACTGTTTTTCCTTCACAATATATAACCTCTGGATATCCAACTCTGAGTTCTCTCTGATTATCTATTTTTGCAAATCCTAAATCTGAATATGAAAAATCTTTTAATTTATCTATGCCATCTTCAATTGATATGTCACCATTCTTAATAGCTTTAAGAAATATTTTTGTTTCATTTGAATTCATATATTTCCCACCCTTTTATCTATCATATTATTTTATATTTCTTTCTTTAATTGCTTATACACATCATTTATAGTAGTTCCAGTACTTTGAGCTATTTTTTTGCATTCCTCATACTCTAATTTACTTTTTATTTTTTCACCTTTATAGTAAGCTTCTTTCACTGTAACTTCACCATAACTAGTATTTACTTTAATAAATTTTCTTTCAAGTTTCGTCTTATTTACTTTAAAACTTCTTATCCCAAATGTAGTTGTTTCTCTAAATAATATTTCTTTTACATTTTCAATTCTTTCACTATTACATAAAACACTTACTTTTATGCTCGGCCTTCCCTTTTTCATTATGATTGGAGTTAAATAAACATCCAAAGCTCCCTCGTTAAAAAGTTTGTCGATAATATATTCATATAATTCTGAATTCATATCATCTATATTACATTCAATAATATTCTCAAATATTTCATTATCATATTTATTTTTATTTTGTTCTTTTAGTTCGCCCTTTTGCTTTGCTTCATTGGTTGCCTGCTCCACCAACATAACTCTTAGAACATTAGGAATTTCAGTATCTCTATTTCCTATTCCATATCCTATCTTATTTATAATAAAATTATTGTTATCTTTAAATTCATCAACATTCGCTGCCAAAATTGCAGCCCCTGTTGGTGTTGTAGTTTCAAAAGGTACAGCTCCAAGTTTTACAGGAATCCCCTTTAATATTTCAACTGTAGCAGGTGCTGGTACTGGTATAAGTCCATGTGCACACTTTACAAAACCACCACCAAGTTCTACAGAAGAACTCATTACTTTCTCAACATCTAAAAAGTTTAAACAAATAGCAGCTCCTACTATATCTACAATTGAATCTACAGCGCCTACCTCATGAAAATGAATTTCATTTAGTGGTTTTCCATGAACCTTTGCCTCAGCTCTGGCTACCTTCATAAACATTTTCATACCTAGTTCTTTTACTTTATCACTTAAATCGCTTTTCTCTATAATTTCCTTTATATCTTTAAGATTCCTATGTTCATGATGAATATGACTATGATCATCACTCCCATGAGAATGTTCTGTTTCATCGTGACTATGAATATGTTCATGATGATGTGCACCTTCAATATCGCAATGAGAATGTTCTTGATGAATTGCTTGCAAAACTACATTTACCTTAGTACCCTCAATGCCTTTTCTAATACCTCTAGATACTTCTATTTCATACCCACTTAGGTTTAACTTATCTAATTCATTTATTAAATATTCTTTATCTATACCTAAATCTATTAATGCCCCTAAATTCATATCACCACTAATACCTGAAAAACAATCATAATATAGTATTTTCATTTCAATCAACTCCATTTCTTTAATTGTACCAAACAAATAAACATTATAAAATAAATATATTTTTAAAAAATTAAAATAAAAAGAAGATAATTGTTTTTACAACTCTCTTCTTATAAATTATATTATGTTACTTTTTGATTTTCTAACATATAGCTTTGCTTTTCAACTTCCATATAGATTTTCTCAACACTTTCTCCAAAACACTTAGACGATAATGGTTCTATCCCATCGTAAGCATTTTTTACCATTGATTTACTTTCTTCTTTATCCATCAAAACCTTGTATAATATTCCATCTAATTCTTCATCTTTATAGAAAACCCTTCCATTAATTTTATCCTCAATTATACCATCTAAATTTTTATCATATTTAGCTACCACAGGAATCTGTGCAGCCATAGCTTCAGCAAAAGTTAGCCCTTGTGTTTCAGTTAGTGAAGCACCTACAAATACATCTCCCATTTGATAATATTTACCTATGTCCGCCCAAGGTTTCTCCCCAGCAAATACTACAAATTTTGAAATCCCGAGATTATTAGTTAATTCTTCTAAATTTTCACGCTCAGGTCCATCCCCTACAATTAGCAATTTGCAATTTGGCATTTTCTTTATTAACTTATTCATACTATTAATAATTACATCTATGCTTTTTTCTTTTGCAACACGCCCTATAAACAATACAACTGGCTCATTTTCATTTATGCCATAAGACTTCTTCTCATCTTTGATAAGTTGTTCATCATAGTTAGTTCTTTTAAACGGTTCAATATTAACACCTGTAGGTATTACATCTATATGCCTTTTTAAACCATATTGCTTCAATGCTTCTTTTACCTTTACTGTAGGTACTATTATAGCACTGCAGTCTCTACAATATAATTTACTTACCTTTTTTGCAAATTGAGAAGCAGGCTTAAGCATTATCCCACGCGATACATAATGAATATAATCCTCATACATAGTATGATAAGTGTGAACCACTGGAATACCTAACCTTTTCGCAACAATTCTTCCAAATATTCCTATACTAAATTCTGTCTGTGTGTGTATAATATCTAAATCTAATTTTTTTATTTTATTCATGATTTTATGTGAATATATCATTCCAACTCTTTGAGACGGTAAAAAGAAGAATGGTATACTAGGTAATCTAATAATGCCTTCCTGCTCCTCTACATCCGGAAATGTAACTGTAACTATTGTTACATTGTGTCCAAGTTTAATTAGTTCACTTCTTAGTATCATTGTTGAAGTAACTACGCCGCTTACTTGCGGATAATAAGCATCAGTAAAAATTCCAATATTCATAATCAATCCCCTTTAAATACTATAATTTTCTTTATAATTCTCTTATTTAATATACATTAATTATTTTGCTTATTCTTTCATAAACACATAAAAGCCGAAGATTATACATGAGCAAAATGTAATTTATCTCCATAATAATATAGCAGCCATTATATTATTAGATGAAAAAAATAAGCTAAGAAACATGTAGAATGCGCCTTTTGCTTCACCAACTACTCCAGGCAATGGTATGAATGCTGTTAACATCATTACAAATGTTGTCCAGCTATCACGCTTTTTATGTTGGCATAGCTCATACCAAAACTAAGATAAATAAAATAAGGGATAATAAAAATTATTGTTAGTTGAAATATTATATATAAAACGGGTCTAATTAACAATCGTTTATTGCATTTTACTATCTCCATATTATCATGAAATCGATCCAGATTATCATTTATATGCATTTGTAATTTTCCTATATCTTTTACCAATTTAATCTTGCATTAATTTACCTGCCCTTTATTCTCCATACCTTTTTATAAAATGTTTTCCACATACCCAGTACACTGTCTTTCGAGTAGAAATTATGTCCTCTTATTGCTTTTTCTTTAGCCTGATCATAATAACTTGAATCATTCTTTAATTTTAATATAGCTTTCACAAAACCTTCATTGTCATGTTCTCTTAAATAATAATCAAATAATATACCCTCATAAAGTTCTAAATCTCTTAATAATATCGGAGTATAGGTATTCATTGCTTCTAATATTGACATAGGGAAAAGCTCATTATAAGATGGCATGAAAAGAACATCCGATACGTTATATATATCATTCATCAAATCTCTCTCAACTATTCCTGTAAATAATATATTTTTTGGTGAATTATCCATTTCTTTTTTTAATTCCTTATATCCATCAGTAATGTTTCCAAATGAAAACCCACCAGCCCAAATAAATTGTATCTCAGGAAGTTTTTTTGCTATATTTATAAAATCAATGACACCTTTTCTTGTTTGTATTTGTCCTACTCCAAGTACAACAAAAGCATCCTTTGCGATTTTTAATTTTTCCTTGGCATTATATTTTTCTTCATTTGAAAGATTATAAAATTTTTCATCTGAAACATAATTGGGAATATACGTGATTTTCTTTTTTTGAATATCGTATGCTTCAAGTTTAGGTATAAAGTTAGGGTTAACCGTAACTAAGTAATCCATATTTCTATAAAAACTTATAATATATTTATAAAAAATTTTCTTAATAAAATTTGGTAACTTAATACTTCCTTCTATAGTTTCTGGCAAGAAATGTACATAACCTACTGTTACACCTTTTCTTTTAGCGAAAGGTATACTTAAATAATGCTTTAAGTCAATAGTATGATAATGCATTATTTCAGTTCTTGCTCTTTTGTTTATTACGACTTTATATTCTTTATCTAATCCATTTTGGACCAAATTTACTTGTTCTAAGTAAGCTGACCCTACCCCTTGACCTTTAACCTTATCTGCAGATGACAGCATATTTATAGTCGGCATAATAGTCACTCCTATCTAATATAACCTTATTAATACATTTATTGTACTCTATTATTATTAAGTATTGATTAATATTACCTTAAAATTTTCTTAAATTTCACGAAATAGCTATAAATTTCTACTTATAATTAATTTTGCCCAACTTTTTTGCTTTTAATATTGATTAATTAATAATATTTATTATATGCATAAATTATATATTTCATTTATACAATTTTAATTTAAACAATTAGTATTCACATTTTCAAAAATTCTTTATATATATTAAGTCTATTTTTACTTCTATTTTTGTTATGTCCAAAACAAGTTATAGCTAAAAATATCATTCCTATAGCTAAAAATATTCCATGAATTTCTAGAGGATATTTCACTGCTATTGATGAAAATGATGAAGTTACCAAAAGAGCCATAAGGTTGTTTATAAAATGAGCAAATATGCTTAAATAAATTGAACCTGATCTTAAATAAATAAGTCCAAGAACAATCCCTAGGAAAAAGGCATTTATACCTTGAGCAATATTCATATGTACTACGGCAAACAATAACGCAGATACTAAAAGCGCTATATTAGGGCTTATTTTTCTTGCCATTCCCCTTAATAGTATTCCTCTAAAAATAATTTCTTCATAAATAGGTGCTATAACAATGGTACTAAATATGGATATAATTGGCGATACAGTGTCCCCATTAAATACTTCATTAATAAATTGAGGCATAGATATTGTACTTATCCACAAGTTTAAACTATTATCAAATATCATACGAAATCCGATAATCATGAACGTTGCATAAGCAAAACTTGTTAAATTTAAATAATTACTCAAATTACTATCCTCTGATTCATTACTAAGCCATTTTATTAAAATAATGACAACATAATATTTAACCAAAACTCCAAAAACAAAAATTACATAAGGAACAATTTTTTCATAATTTCCTGAAAACAAATTTGTGATTTCTACAGGTACTTGTCCGAACACTTCCAATAAAATTGATAGAAACATTACAAATAGAGCTTTAACAATTCCCATTCTTTTTATATTCGTGCTTCCATTTTCTAATTTCTCTAAAAATTCCATTTAATCACTCTTTCTAACTTATTGTAGCCCTTTAAATACCATAACAAGTTCTATTTTATTTTAGTTTATCTTACATGCAATAATATTTTTAAAGTCTAATTTTTTTTGCAAAAACTAGCTATTTCAATTTTAATTAATTTAATTTTTCCTTTTAATTTATATATGTATAGCTATAAATACATAATTTAGTGATATTAAATAAGTTTAATTGTCATTCTCACATATAGAAAGCATACCATCTTTACATTGATTTAAGAGTTCCTGCGCCTTTATCTCGTTCATTTGCCTTTCAATTTTTCTAATTGCTTTCATCTCAAATCACTATCCTTTCTAATATTACAGATTTAAGTGTAACATAAATTTTATATAATATTATGTTAACTTAATGCAAACCTTTTACATACACCTTCTATTATTATCCATTTAGGGTGTTTTGTAAACAAAAAAAATCTATGTTTCTATATTGTAAAATCCAATATCTAGAAACACAGATTAATTAATGTTAAATTATTTATTTTCCTATGAATTGTTGAGTCCAATAAATAGTTCCATCTGAATTTTTCGCTACTCCAACTCCTATTTCAGTAAAATCTTTACTTAAAATATTAGCTTTGTGTCCTGGAGAATTCATCCAAGAAGTCATTACTGAAGCAGCAGTTTGCTGACCCATAGCTATGTTTTCACCAGCTGCTGTATATGTTATGCCAAATTGTTTCATCATGTCAAAAGGTGAACCATAAGTTGGTGATGTATGAGAAAAATAATTATTTTTTGCCATATCACTAGACTTAGTTCTAGCTACCCCTGAAAGCTGTGAATTATCTTTTAATGGAGCTAGTCCCTGTTTTGCTCTTTCCTTATTAACTAATGTTACTACTTCTTTTTCTAATTTATTATTCGCTGTCGTAGCCGGTGCTGTTGTTGCCTTAGTAGTCGTTGTTTTTGTAGCTTCTGTCTTTGTAGGTGTTGCTTTTGTAGGTGTTGCTTTTGCAGGCGTTGCTTTTGTAGGTGTTGCTTTTGTAGGTGTTGCTTTTGCAGGCGTTGCCTTGCAAGGGACTTGAGATTTAACAGCTAAACAATTTGAAGCTTTAATCCCATACTTAGCACATATCTGTTGTATAGTTTCTCCTGACTTAGCAGTGCAATTGATGGTATTACCCTTAACAATGTAATTAGCAGTGTTAACATCTTGGGCATACACTGTTGAACCTATTCCTGTTGTTGCTAAAATACCTAAAGTCAATATTAATGTTCTTAAATTTTTCTTCATCTTTTGTACCTCACCTTCTTCATTTTAATATGCAAATCAAGTTTTTCTCTTTGCATACTCATGTTATCATCTAAGTGAGGTTTTCGCATCTTTTATTGCTGGATATTTTGTAATATTATGTCGTAATTGATTATAGTTGTAACTTTAGTGTCATCTTTTGTCTTATTAAGATTTCTATATTTTATCTTACTTTTTTAAATTAAGCTTAGCAAAAGCCTCCGCCATAGCAGAATTTCCAGAATTAACAGGTTCATCTTTCTTATTCTGCTGATTTAAGAATCTACTAACATCTTTTTTATTTAAAACACTTTTTTCTGCCCCACGACGTTTAGTAAAGGCTGAAAGCTTTTCTCTATAACCACAACAACTGCAAACAAATATTTTGCCTTCACCATCGCCTCTAATCTCCATCTTTTTATGACAAGTAGGACAACGTGCATTAGAAGTCTGCGAAACTCCCTTACGATATCCACAGTCTCTATCCGAGCAGACTAACATTTTACCCCTTTTACCGTTAACCTCAAGCAAATACTTACCACAATCGGGGCATTTTACCCTTGCGACATTATCATGCTTATATATCGTCGTAGAAGCTACAACGTTTTTCACAAGCTTTGATGCATATTCTCTCATATCTTTTACAAAATTCATAGAGTTAGCTTTTCCCTTGCCTATAAGTTGAAGTTGCTTCTCCCATTTAGCCGTAAGTTCAGGCGATTTTAACTCTTGTGGGACTAACCCAATTAACTGTATACCCTTTGAGGTTGGATGAATATCTTTACCTTTTCTCTCCATATAGAAAGTGTTAAATAATTTTTCAATTACATCAGCACGAGTTGCTGGAGTTCCAAGTCCTGAAGTGTTATCCATGGCCTCTCTTAAACTTCTATCATCGATATTCTTTCCTGGATGCTCCATAGCAGTAAGTAGAGTTGCTTCATTATATCTAGCAGGTGGCTTTGTTTTTTCATTCACAGACCTAACTCCAGTAAGTTTAACTGCATCCCCCTTATTAATAGGTGGAAGTGATTGATCCTTTTCCTGGTTATCACCTGAACTGCTTATTTCTTTCCAACCCTTTGATTTAACTATTTTGCCTTTTGCCGAGAAGCTTTCACCCTTAACATTTATAACTACAGTGGTTTGCTCATACTCGAAAGGCTGACTTAATACTTCCAAAAATCTTTTTACGACTAGATCATAAATATTTCTTTCTTCTTTGTTTAAGCTTGATAAATCCACATGTTGCTCCGTAGGAATTATAGCATGATGATCTGACACTTTGCTATTATCTACAAGTCTACTTGTAGTATGTATTCTACCTTTTATTATGTTTCTAGCAGCTTTCTCATATGGTCCTATTGCTATGCTCTTTAATCTATCCATCAATGTAGGTACTATATCAGTAGTAATATGCCTTGAATCTGTTCTTGGATAAGATAATATCTTATGATTTTCATATAATCTCTGCATCTGATTAAGAGTTTGCTTTGCAGAATATCCGAACTTCCTATTTGCATCTCTTTGAAGCTCTGTTAAATCATATGCAAGTGGTGGAAGCTCTTTTTTAGATGATTTATTTAATTCGACTACAGTTCCCATTTGATTGTTTACCCTAGCTGCAACATCTTCCGCCTTTTGCTTATCAAATGTACGTGAGTCTCCATTTTTACTTGACCAATGAACTGTAAAGTCATTTACCTTTCCGTTTACTGTCCAATAATCCTTTGGAATGAATTTTTTTATTTCATTTTCTCTTTCAACAATAAGCGCTAATGTTGGTGTTTGAACTCTTCCTGCTGATAATTGAGCATTATATTTACAAGTTAATGCTCTAGTTACGTTGAGTCCTATAAGCCAATCTGCTTGCGCTCTTGATTGAGCTGCCCAAAATAAGTTTTCATAATCTCTACCAGGTTTAAGATTCGCAAATCCATCTTTTATTGCTTTTTCAGTTTGCGAGGAAATCCACAACCTCTTTAAAGGCTTTCTAAATCCTGCCTTTTGAATAATCCAACGTGCAACAAGTTCGCCTTCACGCCCAGCATCTGTAGCAATAACAAGCTCATCTACGTCACTTCTTTTAAGCAATTCATGTACAATCTTATATTGCTTTGACGTTTCCTTAATAACAACCAATTTCAAATCCTTTGGTAACATAGGAAGATCTTCTATTCTCCAGCTTTTATATCTTTCATCATATGCCTCTGGATCTGCAAGTGTAACAAGATGCCCTAATGCCCAGGTTACAATATACTTTGATCCCATTAAATACCCATTTCCACCTTGGGTACAATTTAATACTTTTGCAAGTTCACGACCGACAGAAGGTTTCTCTGCAAGCACTAATATTTTTCCCATATATATAACTTCCTCTCATATGTTAATTAATTTACTGAGCCATATCTATTTCTTTTAATTTATATGTAAATTATTAATTTTCAAAATATAAATAATATTAGAGAGTTTCTCTAATATTGATTGAAAAATAATATTATATTATCACCATACTTATTATAGACTACTTTATATGCAATGTTCAATTATTTATAGCTAAGGCATAAGAGTGAATGTGTTTTTTGTTGCCTTAAATGATATACTACATAATATGAAATATAAAATATGTTTAGAGGTAATTAAATGAATTATATAGTTTTTGATTTAGAATTTAACCAAGGATACAACTTTACAAATGAAATTAAAAATACAATAAACCCCAAATGTCCTTTTGAAATAATTCAAATTGGGGCTATAAAGCTAAATAACGATTTAGAGACGATTGAGACTCTAAATGTCTTAGTAAAACCTCAAGTATATCCTGCTCTTAATCCCTTTGTTAAAGAACTTACTGGAATTACGATGAATGACCTAGATGCCGGTGTATCTTTCAAAGAAATGTATAACGCTCTTTTAAAATTCATTGGAGCTGATAACAGTGTACTCTGCGTATGGGGTGCAACTGACATAAAAGAGTTATTCCAAAATATAGAATATTATAAATTAGATGCCTTGTTTGTACCCAAAGAATATATTAATATTCAATCATATGCATCAACCTCACTTAATTGCAAAAAAGGGATTAATATCGGGCTAAGTAATGCAACTGAATTGCTAAATATACCTATTAAAAATAAGTTTCATGACGCTTTAAACGATGCTTACTATACTGCCGAGATATTCAAAATAATTTATAGTAAAAAAATGAAACCTAATATATATATTCGAAATAAGCATACATTGTTAAACAGGTCCAATACCCAAACTTATAAAGCGGATTTTCCCAAGCTAATAAATCAAATGGAAAAAATGTTTAAGAGAGAAATGACAGTAGACGAGAGATCTATAATCAAACTAGCTTATATTATGGGTAAAACAAATCAATTTCAAATTAAAATAACTCCAACTCCTATATCAAAAAAATAAAATCAGTATAGTGTTTACTCTATACTGATTTTTAAAATTTTATTAATTTTCTGTTTCTTCACTTACATTGACATCTTCTACATTAGTATTTTTATTTTCTAAATTAGCTTTTCTATTGTCTAATGTATTAAGATTTATATGATGAGTAACCATATCTTCAGTTGTACCCATTATAAATCTATTCAAATAAATTTTCCCACCTGGAGTATTTGCTATTGCATAAGGCTCTTTGTCCTTCTTAAATAGAACCCAAGTACGGTTGTTGTTAATTACTCTATTTACATCTTCTTTATCTATTATAGTTCTTGTCTTCTCTTTACCGTATCTGTCTCTTAATATTACAGCAACAGTATTTTCATCTAATTTTTCATAATCATTAATTGTATTTTGATCATATATTTCTATATTACATCTTCTATTATCTAGAGTATCTCCATTAATATGCCTTACAGGTGCTTTAGGATGAACATCTAAAATAAATGATTGTAAACTTTGTTTCCTTCTATATTTCTTTTCTTCAATATAATAACTACTCAAATTTTGCGCTAAGAAGTTATTAGCACCTTTATTCCATTCCGCAAACCAAAGACCTTTTTCCAATACCTTTTGCAAATCATTTGTATCTATTTTACAATCAATTGTATTTCCGTCTTTTTTAACTAATTTTAAAATAGTGATATTTTCTAGCGTCTGATATTTGTTTGATTTGGTTTCAACTTTAGTGGTTTCTGTTTTATTTTCGTTTTTTATGATAGGACACCTCTTTCTTCTATTTAGGCATCTTCAAAAAAATAACCAGTCAGCATGCTAGTCTATTTTTTTCATCTGCCTTATAAGGGATTAAAAATCACGTATACCTTAATATTTCCCTAATTTTTTATTAACAACTCAATTTTCATCTAGAAAACACATGTTTATTTTTAATCGATTATATTAATTATATCACATTCATTGTGATAAAGTCACCCCTATTGAAATGAATTTAAAATTTGTTTGTTTAAAAAAATTAAAATCATTATTAGCATTATTTTTTTTGGTTAAACTTCTTAATAGATACATTATGGAGAAAATATAAACAACATATTTGATCTAGCTATTTTTTAATTGCTTTATCTCCATATCAGTAAGGTATCGCCAGGTTCCAACATCTATTTCACTTAACTTTATATTGATAATTCTTGTTCTTTCTAAACTCGTAACTGTATATCCAAGAGCTTTGCTCATTCTACGAATTTGTTTATTTAATCCTTGAGTTAATATAATTATAAAAGTATCATCACTAACTCTAATAACTTTACAAGGTCTTGTTACAACTCCACAAATTTCAACGCCCTTTGACATTACTTTAATAAAGGAATCGTTAAAAGGCTTGTTTACAGTTACTATATATTCTTTTTCATGTTCATTTTTAGATTCTAAAATGTTGTTGGCCAATTCACCATCATTTGTCATCAATATTAATCCTTTAGAGTTTTTATCCAATCTACCGACTGGGAAGATATATCCCGGGTAATCCATGAAATCAATTATATTGCTTTTTACTGACTTTTCTGCGGTGCAAGTAATTCCTACTGGTTTATTTAATGCAATATATATTTTATCGTTTGCTATAATATTTTTATTATCAAGAAGAATATTATCCTCTATTTCTACCCACTGTCCTGGAATACATTGTTTTCCATTTACCATTATCCTGTTTTCCTCTACAAGTCTATTAACATCAGTTCTTGAACAAATACCATAATTGCTAAAAAGCTTATTTATTCTCATAATAAATCTTTATCCTTTCATTAATCATCCAAAAATTCACTATCCATTCTAATCATTATACCAAATGTAGATAAATGTAGATATATATCTACATTTATCTACATCTACATATATATCTACAAATATACACATCTATACATATATATGTTTCGAACTTGCTTATAAATATTATACATCATATTAACATGTAGTCCTTCTAAAAAAATAACTCATAAGCAATCTGCTCATGAGTTATTTATTGATAAATATTAAAATTTACAACTATTAATTAGCTTGTTCCTGCATTTTATCAATTACAACTTGCGTGAACTCGATTGTTCCAGTGTTACCACCTAAATCACAAGTTAAATGTTTTCCTTCTTTAAGAACAGCTTCTACAGCTTTCTCTATTTTAGTTGCAGCCACGAGTTCTCCTATATATCTAAGCATCATTACGCTAGATAGAATACAAGCAGTTGGGTTTGCTATGTTCTTTCCTGCTATATCTGGAGCGGATCCATGCGCTGGTTCAAAAACTGCGCCTTCTTCTCCAATGTTAGCACCTGGAACTAGTCCTAACCCCCCAACTAGACCTGCTGCCATATCAGAGAGTATATCTCCATACAAATTAGGCATAACAAGTACATCATATTTTTCCGGATTCATTACAAGCTTCATACTCATAGCATCAACTATAACATCCCCAAATGCAATGTCTTTATGTTGTGCTGCTACATCTCTTGCACATCTTAAAAATAGTCCATCAGAAAGTTTCATAATATTTGCTTTATGAACAGCTATAACTTCTTTTCTATTTTGCTCTTTTGCAATTTTAAAAGCATATTCTACTATTCTATCACTAGCTTTTTTGCTTATTATCTTTATACTCTCCGCAATATCATCAGTAATCATATGTTCTATACCTGCATATAAATCCTCGCTGTTTTCTCTAACTATTATTAAATCTACATTCTCAAATCTTGAAGGAACGCCTTCAAACGTTCTTATAGGCCTAATATTTGCATATAGATTTAATTCCTGTCTTAATGTAACATTAACACTTTTAAATCCTTTACCAACTGGTGTAGTTACAGGTCCTTTAAGTGCAACCTTATTCTTTTTAATGCTCTCTAAAACGTAGGGAGGCATAGGAGTATTAAACTCCTCTATAACTTCTGCACCCATACGTACTATTTCCCAATTTATTTTAACTCCACTTTTTTCTAATATTTTAACGGTAGATGTTGTTACCTCTGGTCCAATACCGTCGCCGGGTATAAGTGTAATATTATGCATCATAGTTCTAAACCACTCCTTTTCTATTGTTTTTCATAAGATTTATTAATCCACCATGTATAAGCATTTCTTTTTCTCTATCTGTTACTTCAGGTAGAGTTATGTACTCTGATCCCTTTGTTATATTCTTTACAATTACTGTGTCTTTTTTGATCTGCTCAGCAGCATCTTCAATAACTAATTCATCCATCATATCTATATTTTCATAATCTTTAACATCTTTAAATACCAATGGTATTATAGCATTATTAATTAAATTAGCCTTATGAATTCTAGCAAATGATTTAGTAAGAACAACCTTAATACCAAGGTATAGTGGTGCAAGTGCCGCATGCTCTCTACTTGATCCTTGTCCATAGTTTGAACCTGCAACTATTATTCCACCATCATATTTTTTAGCCTTAGCTGGGAATTCTGCATCGCTAGGTGTTAAACAAAACTCTGCAAGGTATGGAATGTTAGATCTAAATGGAAGTAATTTAGCATTAGATGGCATTATATCATCTGTTGTAATATTATCCCCTAATTTTGTTAGAACTTTACCTGTAACATTTCCTATTAATTCTTTTGCTTTAGGGAATGGCTTTATATTGGGTCCTCTTTTTACCACTATATCTTTACCGTCCTGCGCTGGACTTATTATTAAATTATCATTAATGACAAATTCTTCAGGCATTGGTACTTTAACAGCGTCTCCAAGTTCCCTTGGGTCTGTTATATATCCTGTAAGTGCTGATGCAACAGCAACTTCTGGGCTTACAATATAGACACTTGCAGAAACTGTTCCAGATCTACCTTTAAAGTTTCTATTAAATGTTCTAAGTGATACTGCTCCAGTTGAAGGTGCTTGACCCATTCCTATACATGGTCCACATGCACTTTCTAGTATTCTTGCACCGGCATCAATCATATCTCCAAGTCCACCATTTTTAGATAACATATTTAAAACTTGTTTTGAACCTGGTGCAATAGCAAGTGACATATCTTCAGGTATCGTTTTACCTAAAAGTATTTTCGACACTTTCATCATATCAACATAAGATGAGTTAGTACAACTTCCTATTAACACTTGGTCAACCTTTATGTCCTTTAAAGATGAAACAAGAACTACTTTATCAGGACTATGAGGACAAGCAACAAGAGGTTCAATTTTACCCAAATCTATTTCAACTACCTCATCATATACTGCTCCCTTATCTGCTTTAAGCTCTACATAATCTTTTTCTCTATGTTGAGCTTTTAAGAATTTATGAGTTGTCTCATCACTAGGAAATAATGAAGTGGTAGCTCCAAGCTCTGCGCCCATATTTGTTATAGTTGCTCTATCAGGTACACTTAGAGTTTTTAGTCCATCACCTGCATATTCAAATATTTTGTTAACTCCACCTTTAACTGTTAACCGTCTTAATACTTCAAGGATTATATCCTTAGCTGCAACCCAAGGGCTAAGCTTTCCTGTTAAATTCACTTTAACAATTTTAGGCATAGTTATATAATATTCTCCTCCACCCATAGCTACAGCGACATCAAGGCCTCCTGCTCCTATAGCAAGCATTCCTATTCCTCCACCGGTTGGCGTATGACTATCAGATCCAAGTAAAGTTTCACCTGGAACACCAAATCTTTCTAAATGAACCTGGTGACAAATGCCATTCCCCGGTTTAGAAAAATAGATACCATGTTTTTTTGCAACAGTCTGAATATATAAATGATCATCTGCATTTTCAGGACCAGTTTGTAAAATGTTATGATCAATATATGCAACAGATTTTTTAGTCTTAACCTTATCAATTCCCATAGCTTCAAATTGAAGATATGCCATTGTACCTGTAGAATCTTGAGTTAAAGTTTGGTCTATCTTAATTGCTATCTCATGATCAGTTATCATTTCACCCTTAACTAAATGGGCTTTAATTATTTTTTGCGCAACAGTATATTCCATTATATCCCTCCATTTTATATATAAGTACAGCTTACAATATCTAAACTATATTAACAAGCTTCAGTGCCTTGTACTTTCACATGTAACTCTGGAATAATCTTCTTTGTAATCAATTCTAATTCTTCACTTTTCATTACAGTAGTTCTCCCAGTCTCATATTGCTCATCTACCCAATCTTTTATAATATTAATTCTTTTATCTTTTTTAGATATTTTATCCGTTCCCTTTAATCTGAAGTAAGTATTGACCCAGGCTGCTATACCTGCATGCCCCGAGTGTTCATTAACTGCAACTACTATTGGTCTGCCTAATATTTTTTCAGTATCAAATATATTGTATATTTCTTCATCTTTTAATATTCCATCAGCATGTATACCAGCTCTAGTTACATTAAATTCACTACCTACAAATGGTGTTTTAGGTGGAATACTATATTTAAACTCGCCTTCAAAATACTTACCAATTTCACTTATAAGCTTAAGATTCATATTCTTTACATTTCCTCTTAATTGACCATACTCTATAATCATAGCCTCAAGTGGACAATTACCTGTTCTCTCGCCAATACCAAAAAGTGATGTATTTATAGCAGCGCATCCATGAAGCCATGCTGTTGTAGCATTTGGAACTACATTATAAAAGTCATTATGTCCATGCCACTCAAGATATTCTGAAGGAACTCCGCCATACACTATCAATCCATTTATGATATGTTGTACACTCCTTGGTAACTCCGTTCCTGAGTATGGCAATCCAAGTCCCAATGTATCACAAGCTCTGATTTTAATCTTAATACCAGATTTTTTGGAAATTTCCATAAATCTTTGTACTAATGGTATTACAAATCCAAAAAAGTCAGCTCTAGTTATATCTTCAAGATGGCATCTTGGAGTTATTCCATTTTCGATTGCTTCTTCAACCAATGAAACATACAAATCCATTGCCTCTTGCCTTGTTTTATTAAGTTTTTTAAATATATGATAATCAGAACAGGACATAAGCATTCCTGTTTCCTTGAGTCCCATATCCTTCACCAACTTAAAATCTTCCTTGTTCGCTCTTATCCAAGAAGTTATCTCTGGGAATTTATATCCCCTTGCTAAACACTTCTTGACAGCATTTCTATCCTTTTCAGTATATAAGAAAAATTCAGTTTGTCTAATTATTCCAGAATTATTATCAAGTCTGTGTAGATAGTCAAATATTTTAACTATCTGCTTTTCAGTATAGGTATCCATTGATTGCTGACCATCTCTAAATGTAGTATCCGTAATCCAAATATCCTCAGGTATAGACATTGGAATTTGTTCACTTCCAAACACGATCTTAGGAATTTCTGAATATGGAAATATATCTTTAAACAACTTAGGTTGTTCTTCATTCTTTAGCATAAACTTTTTTGTTGCTAACTTAGGATCATTATTCTGTGTTGATTGAACTTTTTTCATTTTTTCCTCCTTCTTATCCTGCTTATTTGGACCTTTAGTTACTTCATATGATTTTAGAATTTATGATTCTTGTGCATGTTAAAATTTCAATTTAATGCTAATTATATAGCTTTAAAATAGTTTTGTAAAGATGATTTGCAATTTCACAACGTGTACACACCATTTTTTTCAATAATACCTTTAATGGAAAAATAGCCAATAACCGACTTAATTTTTATACTGTGTGTCAAGAATATAATTATATCATGCTTTAAACAAATAGCGATATAATTATATTTATATATAAAAGGAGCCCACTAAATTTTCTTAGTAAACTCCTTCTATTTATAGGAATACTTTGTATAATCAATTTTAAAAATTAACATTTTTATATCTAAATTTTTATTTTTTTCTAAATCTTTTAAGATTACTTAACGCTTTAAGTGCTTCTTTACTTTTATCTTTATTGTCTTTATCACAAACACCTTCGTTCACAATCTTGTCATTAGGTGATATTTTGCTATTTTTTATATATTTTTTAACAATATCTTCTATTCCAATCTCTTGTTCTTTAGTAAAAGTACCCAGCCTTTCTTTTCTACCATAAAAATCTGATTTTATAAGCTCCTTTATTTTACTATTCCAGTTTTTATCAAGATATCCTGACTTATTTAATTCATTAAACAAGTTCTCATCTTGTTTACCAAAAACTATGGATTTTACACGTTTAAAAGTAACGTTATTATCCATTTTTTATCACCTCACCTTAATCATTGAATGATAATTGGGCAACTTTATGAAATGAATTTGCATTTGCAAATCGAGGATTTTCTACAAATACAACATCATTTTTAATATATTTTTTAATATAATCCTTAAATGTGATTGCTCCACCACCGATTATAAAGACTTTATCAGCTTGTCCAATTTGTCTGTATTCAGCTTTAAGACTAGTAATTATATCGTAAATGTAGTTATCTTTTAATGCATCTAATACAGACAAGTCGTGTGTTGCTCCATCCATATCTTTTACGTACCCCTTTTGGAGTATTCTTTCCATATCTTTTTCATTAATATTTATATCAAATTCTTCATTTAGGCGTCTAGAAAGTTTGCCAAAAATGTCTTTTGTACCATTAGGCATAGATGCATATACGTCCTCAAGGTCCATGAAACTGTAGAAACTTACATCTATAGTGTAATGTCCAAAATCTATCACGACACTGTTAGGCAAGTCTTTAAACTCTTCCTCGTACAAAAAAGGCATACCTGATGCTTGAGGAATAGTTGTTATATTGTTTATAGTTATAAGCTTCTCTTTTCCCCCATTAACACTAACTACTTGGTTATCACAAGCGCTTTTTATATATTGCTCAAAAGGTTCACATTGCTGGTTATAATATTGAATCGGTAATCCTACACATAGATTACACTGTACATTATCTACATGTTCGAATGACGATTTATATATGGATGCTAATGTTAATACTTTTATTATCACTCTATCAATTTGATCTCTTACCTTGTTTATGCCCGACAACTTTTTACCTTGGTTTGTTATAGTATAGTATTTATCTCCAATCTTCACTTCAATAATTTCATCTGAAGCTACAGCTAACTTTTTACCTTCTAATACGCTACTTACAAAGCAGTTGTTAGATGAATCTTTCAATGCTGAATATCCATGGTCTTGTCCTAAAAAAAGAACCTGATTAATCATAATACCCCCTCCTCCTCTTATTTAAATATATATTTTAGTATTACTTAGTCATACTTTTATTACTTTTAAGGTAATAAAAATTATTACTTTTATTACCTTATAAATATACTACAAATTTGAATATATTACAATACTTTACAATAAATATTGTAATATATTAATGTAGACAGAATATAACTAAGATATATGCACAGTTATATTCCGTCTACATTAAATGGTGTATGACTAATTTTTTATATACTAATTAAATTAAACTTTAAATTTGTCCACTGCGTTTTCTAGTTTATTCACTAACTGTTTTAAATCTTCTGCATTAATTTCTGCCTTGTTTATTGCTAACACTTCTTTAGAATATATTGGAGTCTGTTTAGTTATGTCATTTCTTTTTAAAATAACTTCATTTAATGTAGATATATCTAGTACCGTCTTTAAAAATAGATTTTGTTTATTATATGATAAAAATATTTTATATATTATTCGAATTTTTTACAATTAATTGGAGGAATTTTATATGATTAAAAAATTAGCAAATGGTGAATTAGATATAACTGCCCTAGAAATTAAAGATGTTGTTGATATTAATTTACTACAAACCTTTCAGTAACACTTGCCACTGCAATGGCTATGGCAAGTGTTACTGTAGATAAAGAAGGCAATCCTGTAATAGGTACAATATTAGGTGGACAAATTTTAACTTCAGCTCCAGAAGACTAGAAATATAGAAAAACAGCAAATGAGATTGGTGTTAATGAAGAAGGTTATATTGACGCAGTTAATAAGATAGTTTTAACCAGTGAAGAAAAAGTATCAGCAGCTGCAGAAGTGTTGTATATTGTAGCAAATTCACTTTCACAAGCGGGCTATGAAAAACTTAAACTAAGTACTATGTCTCAAACCCTCACTAACAACTTTAGTCAGATATCCTCAACTATGGAAGAACTCAGTGATTCTTCAGTAACTGTAACAAATAATCAACATAATTTAAGTGATGAAATCACTAATGTAAAAAAAATATCAACAGACATAAATGCAATATTGGACTCTATAAAAAGTATAGCTGATGAAACAAAAATGCTCGGATTAAATGCAGCTATAGAAGCTGCTAGATCAGGGTATGCTGGTAGAGGTTTTGGTGTCGTTGCAACTGAAATAAGGGCCTTATCCCAAAGCTCAAAAGAAACTGCCGTTGAAATATTAGCTCTTACAACTAAAATACAAGAATCTGTTGATAAGACTATTGAGACTTCTCATGCTACACTTGAAACAACAGAGCAACAATCATCTGCAATTCAAGAGGTTACTTCTAATCTAATGGAAGTTACAACTTTATCTGATGCATTAAATGCAATGGCAAATAATAAATAACATTTAAACTCTAATTTAGTTCTATTTGCTTAAATTAACAATATTAAATATAATTTAATGTTAATCTATACTTAATTGAACTTTTTTTCATTTTCATTTTAAGTAATATAAGTATTGGGATTATAAAGTATTTTAATTTTATTTAGAACCTTTATGAAAGGTAGCAAACTTATCAAAAGATAAGTTTGCTGTTCTAAAGGTCCCTTCATTTAATGGTAGCTAGACGTCGAAAAGCTATTTGTTACCCTAAACCATAGTAATTCTATTCAATATAAATTACGTTTAAAATAAAGTTTAATATGTTTTCAAACTAAATTTGAAGGGATGCTGATTTTAATGAGTTGGAAAACGAAAGATGAAAGTTATTTATTAAATAACTGGGAAATTAAATCTTTGCCAGAAATTATGGAGTTCTTAGATAAAAGTCATGATAGTATTATACGGAAAGCTGGCAGAATGGGCTTAAATATATGTAAGGACCCAAACAATAATCTAAAAAGAAAATGGACTATTATTGAAGATACCTATATGTTTAATAATTATAATTCTTTTCCCTTAGAAAAGTTAACAAAACATTTAAACAGAACTCGTCAAAGTATAGCAAAACGAGCTCAGTATCTTGAATTGAGTACAAAATTAAAACGATGGACCGAAGTTGAAATAAATTTTTTAAAAGAATATTGGGGCCTAATGACCATTCAAAACATTTCTAAAAAACTAAAAAGAACAATGACTGCAGTTTCATTAAAAGCATGTCAGTTACATTTAAGAGAGCAAATCATAGGTAATGGGTGCTTTTTAACAGCACCGTATATTAGTGATATTCTCAACATAAGAATTAGAACTATATATCACTATATGGTTAACGACCGATTGCATTTTAGAAAATTTCCAGTAGGAAAGATATTCAAATATCAGATATCTATCGATTCATTCTTGGAGTTTCTAGAAAACAATAATACCCTTTGGAATAGTACTACTGCTAATATGAAAATTATAGGAGCTTATTATAGCTGTTATAACATGAAAAAGAATGAAATGTTTTCAATAACTACTTCATTGCCAACTTGGTTAAAAATCAAAATCCAATATGATTCCAGTAATATATTGCTTAACCACAATAATCTTAAATGGACTAATTTAGAAGATAAGTTGCTCTGTGACTTAAATAAAAGAGGTTGCTCATTAGATATCATTTCCGTAACACTACATAGAACTTCCTCTGCAATAAAAACTAGGATCTATGTGCTTGGCAATAATAACTTAAACGATAAAAATCATTTAATATAATTAGATATTTATCCAATATCTTAGAGTTGCTTCCCCATCTTCTTTTCCCATTTCAAGTTTTGAATCAATCAACTTAAATATCATAAAACTCCTCCTGTGGTTTGTTTAGTACAATATGCAGTTTAAATGCAATTACATTTTGTCCACTCTTGATTGTAAATGTATCTTATATCCATTCCCACCATTGCCTATTCCCCTATAATCTCAAAACTTTCATAATTTTCATTATATAATTTACCTTTATAATAGTCTACATTTTATTAACATTAGCTTATGGCTTATAAATTTACATAAATGTTAATGCTGTAGTAACTGTAAATAAGAAATGTCGTGAAATAAATATCTCACGGCATTTCTTATATAAACATATGAAATGCTTTTATGTTAAATATTCTAGATAATAATTATTTGTTTTGCGACTTGTTTTTGGGTTTGTTTTTTAAAACATTTAAAATCCATTCATCAAAACTACTCCCTCTATCTCCCTCATATACATCATATGGTTCAGGATAAAGTTGCTTAAATTTCTCTTTAAACTTAGTTATTTCAAAACTTTCTTTTAATTCATTATCTACATTATATAATTTTTTATTTATGTCTTTGATTAAATGTGCCTTGGGTTTACCTAGTTTCAAACGTTTACCATTCTTAGTTATGCCTAATGAATGAGTTGCACGAAGAGCTTCTTCTTTAACTTTAAATACTAAATCATGCATTGCTAATCTTGTTAATACATCTCGAGATTTTTGGCATTTCCAATTTTTCAACTCATTTACTGCTTCAAGTCTTTTTCTCCAATTAGCTTTATCATCTGCCATTTTAACTAACTCATTAATATTATTAGGAGTTTCTTTCTTAATTTCGCTCACTGACACCCAATACACCGCCTATTTTATTGATTTTCTATAATGTATATTAAAAAATATAATAAAATATAACTTTTAACTCAAATAAGTCCGTAAATAACAAAATATATCTAAAATTCAATTTCACGTTATTTATTGTATCCTTATAACTATCCTATACCAACATAGTTGCCTTAATATATGTAATAAACATGGCTTAATTACTAAGGGATATTATAGCAATATAATATTACATTATTATAAGTTATTAATATGTAATATAAAAGTTCATATATTATGTAATAATATATGAACGCTAGATATATAGTCAATCTATATTATTTGGAATATTTTAAATTATATATAAATAATTTAAATAACTGAGTAATACAATACATTAAAAGGCCCTATAATGTGAGTTATTTTAAAGTAATAGCTTAAAAAAATAGTTTTTTTTCTATTTTTACAAGAAAATTCAAAATATAAGAACTATAATATAGGATATTACCAATAATGTGGGATGTATTAATTATTATAGAGAGGATAACATTCTATTTTCATACTCCCAATAGCAAAATAATATATTGGAAAATTGCTTATTCGTTAAAAGTATATAAAGTTTTAATATTATAAATTTAGAAAAGGAGTCTAATTATTTATGAAATCGCATGATAATATTTATAAACTTACTATTGTAGATGCATGTAAAGCAATGAATACAAGAGAGGCTGGGTTGACATCATCTGAAGCAAATGACAAATAAAAGAAATATGGTAAGAATGCTATCATTGAAAAAAAGGGAACACCCACCATTATTATTTTCTTGTCAAACTTTATTAGTTTAATGGCTATTTTATTATGGTTAAGTGGCATTGTTGCTTTTATGGCTGTGATGCCTGAACTAGGTATTGCTATTTGGCTAATTAATGTTATAAATGGTGTTTTCAGTTTCTGGCAGGAATATCGTGCTAACAAGGCTACAGATGCTTTGAAAAAAATGCTTCCTTCATATGTTAGAGTCATCAAAGACAATAAGGAACAACAAATATTTGCTGAAAACCTAGTACCAGGAGATATTATGCACATTGAAGAAGGTGACAAGATATCTGCTGATGCACGTGTGCTGACAAGTAGCGATCTTCAAGTTGATCAATCTACACTGACAGTGGTGATTACGGATTGACTGCTGAGAGTATTTCTAAACATATTGGTATTGTTAAAGATGAACACCCTAGGATTATATCAGGTTTAGAATTAGGAACTATGCTAGATGCGCAGCTTAAAGAAGCATTGAAAAGTGAAGTTATTTTTGCCAGAGTTGCACCTGAACAAAAATACAGAGTAGTGTGTATGTTACAAAAAATGGGACATATTGTGGCTGTTACAGGTGATGGTGTTAATGATTCACCTGCACTAAAAAAAGCAGATATTGGTGTAGCTATGGGTATCTCCGGTACAGATGTTGCCAAGGAAGCTGCTGACATGATATTGACAGATGATAATTTTGCTTAAATTGTCAAAGCCATTGAACTAGGTCGCGTAGTGTACAGCAATATCAGAAAATTTCTTCTTTATATTTTTAACAGTAATATGTAAGAAGCAGTACCTTCAGTTGCATTTCTATTATCTAAGGGATTGATACCACTGCCTTTGACCGTAATGCAGATACTATCAGTTGATCTTTGGACAGATATGTTACCAGCACTTGGACTTGGCACCGAATTACCAGAACGAGGTATAATGGATCGTCCACCTCGTTCACTAAAAGATACATTATTGAATAAAAGAACTATTATATTAGCATTTTGTTGGTATGGTCTATTTGAGTCGATTGTATCAATGGGCGCATATTTCTTTGTAAACAAACTAAATGGTTGGCCAAATGTGCTACTTTCAAGTTCTGGATTAGTTTATAGACAAGCTACTACAATGGCACTTGCAGCTATTGTTTTCTGCCAGATTGGCACAGTGCTATGTTGCCGTACTGAAAAGCAATCTATTTTTAAAATTGGGTTGTTTAGTAACAAAAGAGTATTGAAAGGAATTGCTTTTGAAATAGTGGTAATTACTGCACTTATCTATGTGCCATTTTTACAGGGTATTTTTCAAACTGCATCCATTGGTATTAAAGAATGGGCATTTCTAATTATTACTCCTTTACCTATTGTGTTCTTTGATGAGATTAGGAAATTAATTGCTCGTCATTAACTTTAGAACAAAAATACTGAAAAAATTAACTAGGCCTCACAAATAACACCAACGCTCATATAATCGTACAAGGATTGAGAATATAGAAAGGATATGTGAATATAGTTGAATATGATTAAAATACTAAATCTACTCAAAAGATTAGCTCTGTTTTTTGTAGGAATGATTATAATGCAAATCGGAGTAGCCCTGTTTTTAAAAACTAATATCGGTTCTGATCCCTTTACTTTATTCACTCAAGGATTAGCCTTTATATTAGATAAAACACCGGGGAATGCCAATATGATTATTTCGGTTATATTATTTTGCCTAATACTTTTAATTGAAAAAAGCCGTATTAATATAGGAACAATTATATGTGTGGTTGGAGTAGGTCCCATTATTGACCTCGGAGTAAAAGTTATTTCGTTTTTCCCAATTACATCTTTGAATATTGTATTAAAAATGCTTTTAGTTGTATTCGGCTGTGCTCTAATCTCCATTGGATTCTCTATACTTTCAGCAAGTAAAGTAGGTATGGCGCCAAATGATATTGTTTCATTTATAATAAAAGATAAAACTAACTTCCAATATCGTTGGATTCGTATGACATTAGATATTAGTTTTTTAATAATAGGATTTCTATTAGGTGGAGTGTTTGGTATAGGTACATTAATATCAGCACTTCTAACTGGTCCTTTCATACAGTTTTGCCTTCCTTATGGAAAAAAATTTGTAAATGCTATTGTTAAAGATCGAGTTGAAGATGGAGAGGTCAAAAACAAAATGTATCTTTAGGATCTTAAATTTAAAATAATAGCATCCAACTAATTTTTATGAAAATAATCACATAAAATATTAAAATATACTTATACAAATAATGCGAAAACAGCACCCAAAAATTATAAGCTATCGTAATAATTTTGCTTTTTTGATTAGCTTTTGCTTATTTGTCCATCTGATATTATACTGATTTTTATATGTAAATAAATAGGCATACAATATAACGAAAATTTATATTATATGCCTTATACTTTTTTAGAATGATTTATAGCCAAAGTTCGTATTAATAGACTTTCACGTCATTTAATGTTTGTAAATTTAGACTAAAACTTGTCCTTAACAGATGTACATGCTACAAATAACACAAATACTATGTTAATAAAGCTTATAATAGCAACAGTATCTTGCGAAGACATAAAATAAATAATAGCACTATTAAAAAAAGCTACTAACCCTAATAACAAAAAATTATTTACATGTCGTCTAAAGTTCCCATACTAAAAAGCCTCCAATTTTGTTATCACATTCTGAAAATCACATTTTTCTTATTTAACATATCTCTTAAAAAATTTACACCCACATATTGTAATCACTTCATCATATTCGCAATATTTATTATATATTAGTATGTTTTTATATCCATTGGTATCTATTAGCTACTTAGTTAATAATAGAATTAAGACCCATACAACATAATCTGTGTTATTTTCATCTGTTTATGTCTGTTTAATGATGTTTCATGCTTTTGGGGTTCAAGTATAAAACTTAGAATGATATGATATTAATTGGAAATATATTTTCTGGAAAATTTGAGTATAATACTATAAATATGGGAGTGGATATTAACATGCATAAATATATATTATCATTTTTTACTATTTTAATATGGTTTGCAATAGTCTTAATGTTTACGACAAATGTTTTATTAGAATACAATAGATTAATTTATTATATCGTAACAATAATATTGCTCATTATACCTACTGAAATAATTAAACGTTACATTTATAAGAAAAAGCATTAAAATATATACTTCTTACATTGGCTTGTGTTTATTTGTACGCTGATATAAATTTAATAGACTAAAAATATACCATATTCAAATAACGGACACCTTGTCAGACAAAATAATCTGACCATTTTCGTTACTTAAATGTGGCTTTTAATACAATTCAGTGTATTCAATAAGTGAACTTCCCATTAATAGCTTAATTAGATTTAAGAGATTCAAAATATAAAGGGTTCTACCTTATTTCGTAGAGGTCCTAATGTAAAAAAGAGGTGTAAACTTTGAATATAATATTTAAGAAAACTGTATTGGCAATTGTATCAATTACAATGTTTGGTCCTATTATAATGACAGTAATAATAAATGCACCAGGATTAATGAGAATATTAACCCAATAGCCATAAGAACAAATCCAATCAGTCTACGGTAAATCCCTTATCCTTGAAAAAATTGTAAACTGCAACACACTCAATAATAACCTATCTGTCATATACTTCTGTTAGATTTCCAAAAGCACGTTCGTTATTTGATTTATGTTCTTTCTCAATCATTCTTTTTAATCATATAAAACTAAAAAATGTATTTAAGGGAATAGTATTTATATATATAATTAATTTATAAATTTAGAAAGAAGGAATAGATATGTTTAATATACCATATATACCTCCAGGAATATATGTAATGATAATTGCATTAGTAGCATTGCTTTTACTGTCTATATTTCACGATAAATTAAAAGCAGGTACAGTAACTAAAACAGAATATATAATAAAATTTCTAACTGCAATAGGACTTATTTCATTCTTTATTTATCCCATGTATTAATATACCAAACCCCATATCATACAAGATAGTCACATTTATAGCGATGGTTTTTTGCAATACAATGGGATAACAAACCATATGTTTAAAAATTATTTTTCATTTAGATTTTTCAGTGTTTCTTGGTTTCCTTTAGAAAAATCTATTTTGTTACATAACATTATTATGCCATGGTTTGTTCACTATCTGTTGGCTTTCTATCAGTAAATAATGCACCTATGGATAATATAAAAACTATAGAATAGGAAACTGCGAAAGCATTATCAAAAGCCTTGCTTAGTTCCTTATTTTTAATATCTTGACTAAAGTTTATTATATATTTAACTTTGGTTTTTTGTTTGTTTATGGTAGCTAATACCATTGATTTTTTATTGTTAGGGACCTTAGCTAGCATCATCTTGCCTTGATTATCAATATTATTAACAACATCTTCTTTTGAACCTGATATTTAATTTCGATTTGAATTATTAATTTTACTCAACATTTTTTCTTTAACAATTGGTTCTAGATTTACTTGTGAATTTATTTTAGTTGTAACTTCTTGTTTAATATTATTAGTTGCATTTGTGATATTACTATTTAATATACTCACAAGAACTGCAATGCCTACACGAAGGATGTGAATCAACTTCAACTTTAAATTATGCTCATATATTATTTTAATTGTTATCTCTTATAACTTTACATGGATTTCCATAGGCTACTTTATTATCTGGAATTGATTTAGTTACGACACTACCTGCACCAACTGTAACATTATTTCCAATAGTAACACCTGGTAAAATAATAGTCCCTCCACCAATCCAAACATTATCACCTATAGTAACAGGTGCAGTTAATGACTTACAAAATGAAAAAGCACCATTCTCATTTAAAGTGAATCTTTCTGTTGCATTTATTGGATGAAAAACAGTATAAATTTGTACATTAGGAGCAATAAGTGCATTATTACCAATAATAATTTTATTGCAATCTAAAAAAGTACAATTCATATTAATCTCACAGTTATTTCCGATATATATATTATTTCCATAATCAATAAAGAATGGAGCTGTAATCCATAAATTTGCCCCTCTTGAACCTAAAAGTTCGTTTAATATCTCTTCTTGTTTTTCTTTCAATTCATAATTTAATTGATTATATATTCTTATTAAATTTTTAGCTTTATGCCATTGTTTTAATAACTCTTCATCACCACAATTATACAATTCCCCAGCTAACATTTTTTCCCGTTCTGTCATACTCATTCCCCCATTTTATATAATAATTTTTGATAAACAATAAAATACAAGTATGTCCTTACTTAATTATATAGAATATTAATATAAATCTCAATTATTTTAAACACAGCCTAATTATTTATTGAATATTTTTTTGAAAATTCCTTTATGCTCTTTTTATTTCTTTTGCATTTTATCTTTTATTTCAATTAATTTTTCGTCTACTAATGCAAAATGCTCTTCAAGTTGTTTTGTCGGAAATGTGGCTCTACTCCTATTCACAATAATTATTGCAATTGAAATGATGTTAATATCTAAAAATGACGTGAAGATTCTATATTTCACGACATTCTATTTTTTTGATGTCTAATATATAACGTGCTTTTTTATCCAATATTAACAAACAAATTATAATTAATATATATAAATTATTGTAATTATAGTATGATTAATTAAATATATATGTCGCTTTTTTATCTATAACAAAGACATTGGATGAATTATCAATTGTATGTACCCAAGATAGTATTCCTAATAATATTAAGTGTGAAAGTAATTGGAGAATTTTAAAGGTAGAAGGGCCATTGAATTTTTCATTAATTGGCATTATTTCTTCAATTAGTAATGTATTGGCACAGCAAAAAATAAGTATGTTTGCTGTATCTACATATGATACAGACTATATTCTTGTTAAAGATAAAGATATAGATAACGCAATAGTTTCATTATCCGTTGTAGGATATGAAATTATAAAATATTAGAACTGTTTTGATATTGTTAAACATCAAAAATCATTTCATTTCTCCTCTTAATATTGAATTTAAAATAAAATATTTTTTTCAAAAGCGTACAACATAATGTGTATTATAATTAATGCCCCTTCGACAGTTGCAGCTATATATGCGAGGAAAAGCAAATTCGCTGATACTTGTAATTCTATTACAAACCAGGCAAACTTATGTAAACACTACCTAACATAAAACTTGAATATAGAAAAATTTCTCATCTACAAGAGCGATAGCTTTTTATAAAAAGCAACCAATAATTTGATTTTGTACACTTAATCGTATGACAATAATAGACCCCACCTTCAGGTGGGGCCAATTAGAATTTATATATATTTTTCTGTTTCACTGTCTTCTTTAAGTTCATTAACCAAATGCTTAATTTCTTGATCCTTATTCTTGTCCATTACAAGTATTACATCCCCTGCATCAACAATTATAAGATCTTTTATGCCAAATCCAATTATAAGCCTGTCTTTACCAAATACTGAGCAATTTTCACTCTCCTCCATAAATGTATTACCTAAAACATTGTTACCACGTAAATTACTTAAGAATCTTGAAAGCGCCGCAAATGTTCCTATGTCATCCCACACAAACTCGCATTTTATAACAAATGCCTTTCTAGTTTTTTGCATTATTCCAAAATCCACTGATATTCCATCTATTTCATTATATTGTTCTTTTATTACATCATTTTCTTCATCAGTCTCTAATGCTTGATATATAGTCATCAAACGCTTATACATCTTAGGTAAATATTTATCCATCTCACGCAAATACACATCTGCTCTCCATACAAACATACCGCTGTTCCAAAGAAAATTTCCTTTTAACAACAAATCCTTAGCTACCTCAGCATTAGGTTTTTCTAAAAATCGTTCTACTTTAAATGTAGGTATGTCAGCATTTACTCTATCTCCCATCTCTATATAGCCATAACCAGTTTCTGGTCTTGTGGGCTGTACACCTATGGTGACTAGCCCTCTTTTTTTATTTGCAATTTCAACTCCCTGTAGCACAGTTTCTTTAAACTCCTTTTCATTTTCTATATAATGATCAGAAGGTAACACTATCATTGTTGCTTCCTTATCCTGTTTTAATAATTTAGCAGCAGATAGCCCTATACATGTAGCAGTCTCTTTATTACTAGGTTCCACAAATATATTTGATTTGCTGATTTCTGGTAATTCCTCACAAATTTTATCAAAATACTCTTCATTAGTAACTACATATATATTTGCATTGCTAACTAAACATTTGATTCTATCCACAGTGCTTCTTAAAAAGCTCTTATCATTAATAATTTTTAAAAACTGCTTAGGGTTTTGTGCGCGAGATAATGGGTAAAGTCTTGTTCCTTTTCCACCTGCTAATATTAGTACATATAACAAAATACCACCCCAAATTATTACTCATTTTATTTTATGAAACATAAGGCTATGTTGTGAAAACAATTTACAATGTTGCTATATTACATTGAGTTTTTTATATAACTCAATAAGTTTTTATAATTACCTATATTTATCATTATATTTCAAAAAATAAAAAGTGTGTAGAATGAAAAACATATTTTCCATTCTACACACTTTTTATTTACATGCACTATTTGTCATCTAAATCATTACTTTTATCATATATTGTCTCATCTTTCTTGGCTAAAACATCGTCTTTTTCAGCTAACCTGTTTTTTTCTTCATCTACTGTATTATCTTCCTTAGCTAAATCAATACCATCTACACTAAAAGGTGCTGTAAATTCAAAGCTGTCAGTCGGCATTTTTCCTCCACTCTTTTTTAGTAGTTCAAGATCATCATATTTTTCAATTTCATATTCCTTTAAAACGGAAGTAATTTCCCTTTTACCATGCATTGGTAATCGCTTTAAAAATGAGCGAAATAAGCCTTCTCTAAAATATTTTGCATCTACCTTAGGGAAGTATGGCAATGGAGTGAATCCATATGCCTCTGCTTTTTTCACACCCTCGGTATCATACTCAAAATAATATTTTTCAGTTTCCTTACTTAATTCACCTATTTTGAATGATTTACCTTCATCATTTTTCCATACCAACCATATCATGTTTTCCACTTTGCTAGTCATTCCTCTCACCCTCTTAATAATAAATTATAATAATATTATCCTATTATAATATTATCCTTGTTATGATAAGTATATACTTAATACCATGACAAAAACTACATCTAGATAAGTTCTTTACATATTTTTATTTGTTTAATTTTTGTAACAACCTTTCCATAACTAAGCTAGGATTTCTATAGAATTCACTGGCACGTATCTTATAAAACTCCCATCCCACCCTTTCAAGGCACATTTGCATTTCATATTGTTTTTGCCAATTGTAATCTTCATCCTCTGACATTCCTATACACTTAACCGCTATTTTTTTATAATGTCCTTCACTAGATAACATTTGTAAATTCGTTTCTACAACAAAATCTATAATATACTTTCCTATCTTAACTTTTGGTGTAAGCATATGTCCACTTTCTTTTATGCACATTTTTAATTGTTCTTCAAAATCATTTAATAATAAGTGTTCCGAAGATTTAACTTCTTGCTCAGGTTCATTTTCCTCAAGGCAATATTTTAATAGGGAATACCTAACACAATTATTATTAAGATTTTCTAAATCAACTGAATGAAATAGCCACATTTGGTTCCGTGCACGACTTGCTGCTACATTAAATCTTCTTATATCTGATCCCTTTGTCAGGGCTGTAAATTTAGCGTTATTTGCAATAACCATTGATAGAAACATTACATCTCGCTCATCCCCTTGGAAGGAATAAGCATCTCCACATATTAGTCTTCTTTTCAGTATTTCCTCCATACCAAGTCTCTCTACTAACATGTTTAGTATTAATTCAGCTTGAATATCCCCTAGGAGTGATATAACACCCATAGTCATTCCATTATACCTCTCATTATTACAGCACTCTAATATCTTCTCTACAACGTTCTCTGCTTCATTTACATTTAAAGCTTTAGTTTCATCCTTAAGTCCATTGGCAACTTTACATGTTACTATGGCTGGTCCAACTTTTTCCTTAGCATCTATTCTCCTTAAAGGGATTATTTCATTAGAATAACACAGTTGATTACTAAACCCAATTATCTCTGGCACACACCTAAAGTGTTCTTTCAGTAATAACCTACTTGGGAATACCCTTAAGGCCGTATTGTATAAGCTTGTTTTTAAATCAAACCACTCTGCATGTGGAATATCTCTCAAGTACTTATTTATTAAAGCTTCAACAACAACATGGTCTTTTCCAATAGCCTCTGGACTTATTTGCTTTTCATCACCTACAATGATTGCCTTCTTAGCTCTCATTAAAACCGTTATAGCTGATATGTCACTTTGACTGCTTTCATCTACGATAACAACATCGAATAAATTATCTGTGAGTCTTAAATTCTCCATAACTCTATTTATGGGCATAATCCATACAGGAATTACATCCTTACAATTCTCCATTTCTTTTTGTGCAATCTTTCTATATTTTACTGCTTGAGTCCCTGTTCCTTTTCCTATCCTTTTTATAGCTTCCATCCAAGTAAATAAACTTCTTTTCTGAGACTCTGTAGTCCGCTCTATTTGATTAAACCAACTTCTTTTAGAAACAAGCTCACTTATTATTGTTTTTTCTTTATTTTTTTCCTGAGTTATGCTTTTCTCTAATGCTTCTACATCGTCTTCTTCAAGCTTGCACAAAAATCCATTCCATTTTTCCCACTGCCATGCCTTTTCCCAATTTAAGTCTTCTAAATTACTTGTTGTCTTGTTTTCGTCATTTGTCATATTTTTAAGTGTTTCTGGGCAACATTTTTCTAATTTATTACTTAGATTTGTTAATTCTAGCACCTTGTCATATTCTCTCATTAGGTTGTCTATCTCTGTATAAACTCCTTCAATAGCACTGATGTTTCTTGAATTTATAGCTTTATGTAGTTCTCCTAAACACCCAACGCTATTAAACGTTGTCTCTAGTGCTTCCATTTCCAAGTTTAATTTATTATATTTATTTATAAGACTTAAGCTCTCAAATCCATTTTTAAGGTAAACATATGATTCTTTTTTATGCCAACTTAAATTATTGTCTGGTAAAAAGTTAATTATATTATTTTTAAAATCTTTATCCCAATTAATAACTGTTTCAATGCCCCTAATTCCACTAGAAATCTCACTTATATAGTTTGATTTGGAATCATCTGTAATTTCCCCACCATAATCTTTTACTGTATTGTTCCAAATATCTTTAAGTTCTCTTTCTAAAAGCGTTAACTTTATATACAAATTAACTACTAGTACTTGCTTATCGTTGTTTATAAACTCATAATCCACTTTAGAGTCCTCAAATATGTATTTAAGATTTCCATGAAGTAACTTGAATACGATTCCTATTTTACCTTTCTCGCTAATTGTCTTCGCAACAAGATCAAAGTCATTTTTAAATTTATTTATATCAACGCCATTTGATAGCTCTAACTTATGAATATTTAAATCTTGTTTATATTTACTTATATTTTTTATATATTCATTACTTTTATATACTAATTGTTGCCACAACCCTTGTGAATTGTTATCCAAATAATAATTGGTCATAACATTTCCTAACCAATTATTTTCTAACAGTTCAAATTTTTCTATAGCATTGTCTACAAGTTTTAGTAATCTTCTATTCCCATAATCTATAGAATTAACATTATTTAAGTCTTTAATATTGTCTTCATAAACATGTTGCATCTTTTCTAATGCAACTAACTCTGATATTTTATCACATAGATTTTCTTTCTCAGGCAGTACCCCTATATACTTTTGTACATTACCTATTTCAAGGATTTGCTCTTTTGTAATCACCCTTGATAATGTAACTAATTCTTTGAATTCCTTATTTGATAAAAGATTTTTCTCATTAAAATCAAGCTTGTCCACTATCCAAGAATGATTGGCTTCATTTTTTCTAACCCATTTAGATATATACATTAAGGAATACTCTTTTCCCTCATACTCTACCTTTTCATTTTCTCTGTCTTCAATTCTTTTTAATTCTTTATATAAATCTTTCTGCGTTTCAATACAATTATTATGTTTATATTTCAATAATTTTATTTGTGTACGTAATTTTTTAGTATCCATAGATAAATTTTCTGTTATTTTCCTAACAGATTCATCTAATTCCTCTAGTGACTTAGTGTCATTTCCTAGTATGCTTATACACAGTGCTCTAACATCTTCTGGTATTTTATTAGATAGAACTCTTAATGCTCTGTCTGTTTGACTTGTCACTAGTACTCTTTTTCCATGTGCTAAAAGATGACATATTAAGTTAGCAATAGTATGGCTTTTACCTGTACCTGGAGGTCCCTGTACAACTATTCCAAAATTTTCAGCAAGTTTTTTAGTTATTTCCATCTGCTCCTCATTCGCAGGTAATGGGAATAATACATCTTCTCCTACTTCTGACCATTCCTGAGCATCTTTACTATCTTGAACTATTTCTTCTTCTGAAACCAATGCTTCGATAGTTTTAGGAATAGGAAATCCAGCTTTTATTTGTGTTAATACTTCATTTAATTCCATATTCCAAAGTCTTGTGTCTACCTTGCGAAGTATTATGCAAGGAGCATTATAAAATTGTATTTTATCTTGAAATTTTATATCTGACTCATCGCTAAGTTCTCCAGTATAAAAGTCCTCCTTATGGGATTTTAAAAGAATTGCTAACTCCTCAAAAATTTTCGTAGCCATTTCAATATATCTTACATCTAGTGCCATGTCTTTTGCTTTGTTTCTAATATTTATTAAGCTATCTATGTTTACGTCTAAATATTCATTTAAAAATTCAAGTTCAACATTCGTTTGATTATTATATGGCTTTAAACTAAATTTCTTTTTAGTTGAATCAAACTTTATTTCCATCTTAGTAGTAAAAATGGGATGAGCTATTTTTTTTTCTTCTTTTTCCCATGTCAATAATCCATTTGACCAAATTATCTCTAAATCTTCACTATTTTTTTCTAACCGTAAATATATTTTTTGAAACTGATTGTATAATTTTTCTGCTCTCTCATCTACAATTAACCAATAATCATTATTATCATCATAATTAAAAGTACATCCAATATTTTTTTGGAGTTCCTTTTGCCAATATACTTTTTCATATTCATTAATATTTCTAATAGTTTTTTGATTCATATTTTTAATACTTAACAAATATGAAAATATTTTTTCTACTTTTTCACTAATATTCAAAACTTTTCTACCTCCAGCTTGTTCCCTTAGACAATTATAACATTATGCCGCTTGATTTAACTAATAGTGGGGAATGTAAAAAGTCTTATTAAAACTTATATGGTTTTAATAAGACTTTTTATTTATTTACAAGAATCTCTTTCTACTATTCTATAAGGTAATACAAAATGTTTCTCATCACCCTCTATATTATTTATGGATTTAATAAGCATTCTCATACTTACAGAGCCCATATCATACATCGGTTGAGCTACTGTAGTCAATTTAGGATAAAATACTGAAGCTGAATAAATATCATCAAAGCCCATGACATCAACATCGCTAGGTACATTAATAGATTTATCTCTTAATGCATTTATTACTCCCATAGCAATTTCATCACTATTACAGAATACTGCATCTATTTTTTTACCTTTATCAAGTATTGTATTAATGCCTTCATATCCATCTCTAGCTTTAACTCCACCAAGATAAACTAATTCATCATCAAGATCTATTCCCATTTTTGAGAGCCCTTTAGCATACCCAGTATACCTTTTAGATAATGCATTAACTTTATCAATTGATGAACCTACATATGCAATTTTTTTGTTACCCTTATTTATCAAATATTCCACTGCATCTGATGCTGCCTGTACATTATCTATGGCAACACTAGGGAATATTCCCTGCTCATCTGTAGTTTCTACAAGAACCACCGGCATTTCTAGTTCTTTTATTAGACTTATAACATTACTTTCTATGGAATTACTCATATATATAACTCCATCTATCATTTTCTCTTTAAGAATTCTTAAAGATTCCATTTCTTTTTCTACATCTAAATCTGCGTTACAAAGCATAATATTATAATTATAAATATTAGCTACATCCTCACAGCCTCTAACTATTTCAGGATAAAATTCATTTGATATATCCGGTATAATTATTCCTATTGTGCTAGATTTTTGTGTTTTTAGACTTCTAGCGACTATATTTGGCCTATATGACAATTTTTTTATAGCATCTTTTACTTTTTTCTTAGTGTCTTCGTTTACCACATCTATGTCATTTAAGACTCTAGATACTGTGGCAATAGAGACTCCCGCTTCTCTCGCGACGTCTTTTATTGATGCAGCCATATTCCTCAACTCCTACTATTTTCTTATCTTACCATTATACTGATAAAACCTTATAATTTCAAGTGTGCATTGATATATAAAGCATTAAATAAAAAATATATGTTTTTTTTTACTATGTATTCTTTATTATCACCAAATAATATATTATTTAATCTTATTTTACAATTATTTAATCTTATTTTACAATTATTTCATCTTATTCTAAAATTCTTATAACTACATTAAAATAAAAAGTATATGACTAATATCATATACTTTCTATTTTAACATTAATTATAATTTTACTAAATCTAATTGTAAATCTTCACCGTTTATTCTAACGTTCTTGTATTCTCTTTTTTCATTGTATACAATCTCCATAGATAGGGTATCTCTTTTAATTTGCTTCTCAAATTTAGAGATTACACTTTCAAGCATTTCGTTTCCAGCTACGTATGTCTTAATCTTATCAGCAACTTCAAACCCATTTTCTTTTCTCATATTTTGAATTTTACTTAAGATTTCACGTACGTTTCCTTCTTCTTTAAGCTCCTGAGTAATGTGAGTAATTAATACAACTCCAATTTCTCCTTCTCCAGCAAATGTATAACCCTCAAGTCCTTGCATTGTAACAAGTAATTTTTTGCTATCTAATTCTATTTCTGTTCCACCTACATTTATAGTAACAACGTTACCTTTATTTATAGTTTGAGCGAGTTCCATTTGATTCATAGCACCTATTGCTTTTTTGATACCAGGAATTAGTCTGCCATATGGCTTCCCTAGTACTGGCAAATTAGGTTTTATTTCAAATTTAACATATTTAGAAAGATCAGCTCCTAGCTCTACCTTTTTAACATTAAGTTCTTCTTTTACTATATGCCCATAATATTCTGGAAGAGATTTAGAACTAACTAGCATTTTAGAAAGTGGCTGTCTGTTCTTTATATTGGCAGTATTTCTTGCACTTCTTCCTAGTTTAACGATTTTATAAGCTTTATCCATTTCTTCTTCTAAAGCCTTGTTAACTAGGTCTCCATTATATTCAGGCCAAGAACATAAATGAACACTCTCAGGTGCATTTTTATCAAACGCAACTACTAGATTTTGATATAACTCTTCTGTTATAAATGGTATAAATGGTGCAGCTATTTTAGTAAAAGTTGTAATAACTTTATATAGTGTCATATATGCGCCTATTTTATCATCTGTAAGTGACTGTACCCAATATCTTGATCTATTACGTCTTACATACCAGTTAGAAAGCTTATCAATAAAATCTTCAAGTTCAAGAGCACCTTGAGTTATTCTATAGTTGCTTAAATGATCATCTATATCCTTAACTAAGGAATTTAATTTTGACATCATCCATTTATCCATAATGTTTTCAGATACAAAATCTTCATGTTTTGTTGGATCAAAATTATCTATATCAGCATAAAGAATATAAAATGAATAAACATTCCAAAGCGTTCCTATGAACTTTCTTTGTGAATCAATAACTGCTCCCTCATAAAATCTTGAAGGTAACCATGGTGCACTAGTAGTGTAGAAATACCATCTTAGAGCATCCGCTCCTTCATTATCAAGTACTGTAAATGGGCTTAGTACATTTCCTTTATGCTTAGACATTTTAAGTCCATTTTTATCTAAAACATGTCCAAGTACTATACAGTTTTCAAATGGATTAGTATCAAATACGGTAGTAGATATCGCAAGTAATGTATAAAACCATCCTCTAGTTTGATCTACTGCTTCTGAAATAAATTGCGCTGGGAAATTAGCTTCAAATTTTTCTTTGTTTTCAAAAGGATAATGATGTTGTGCAAATGGCATTGATCCTGAATCAAACCAGCAATCTATAACTTCTTCAACTCTAGTCATTGATTTACCACATTTTGGACACTTTAAATGAACATTGTCTATATATGGTTTATGAAGTTCGATTCCTTCTGGTACATCTATTCCCTTTTCATTAAGCTCTGCGATACTTCCTATAAGTTCTCTATGTCCACATTCACATTCCCAAATTGGAAGTGGTGTACCCCAATATCTTGTTCTACTTATACTCCAATCTATAACTCCTTCAAGAAATTTTCCCATTCTTCCAGATCTTACGTTATCTGGCATCCAATTAACCTTATTGTTGTTTTCTATAAGTTTGTCTCTCATTGAAGACATTCTTACAAACCAGCTTTCTCTTGGATAATATAAAAGTGGTGTATCACATCTCCAACAGTGTGGATATGAATGAGTAAATTTTTCTTCTTTATATAAAACACTATTTTCTTTTAAGTATTCTAATATTTTAGCATCAGCATCTTTAACAAAAATGCCTTTCCATGGAAGAACGCAATCAACAAACTTGCCTTCTACATCGACCAAATTAACTAGTGGTAAATTATATTTCTTACCAAGTAAGTTATCATCTTCACCATAAGCTGGTGCAATATGAACTATCCCTGTACCATCTGAAAGTGTTACAAAATCTCCATGAACTATATAGAAAGCTTTTTCTTTTGGAGTGTAGAAATTAAACATTTGTTCATATTCAAGTCCTAGAAGATCTTCACCTTTAAATTCACGTACAATTTCATACTCACCTTCTAATTTAGTTAACAAATCTTTAGAAAGTATTAAATGCTCATCTTGATTAATTACTTCAACATAGTTGAATTTTTTATTAACTGCGAGAGCTACGTTACTTGGAAGTGTCCAAGGAGTTGTAGTCCAAACAAGTAAAAATTTATCTTCACCTTTTACTTTAAACTTTACGTATGCTGACATTTCTTTTACTTCTTTATATCCTTGCGCTACTTCATGAGATGATAACGAAGTTCCGCATCTAGGACAATATGGCATTACTTTATGACCTTTATATAACAAATCCTTATCCCACATCTGCTTTAGTGCCCACCAAACAGACTCAATATAATCATTATGATAAGTTACATATGGGTTATCCATGTCTATCCAATATCCTACTCTCTCAGACATTTCTCTCCACATATTAACGTAACTAAAAACACTTGCCTTACATTCTTTAACAAAATTCTTCACACCGTATGCTTCTATTCCAGGCTTTCCATTAATTCCAAGTTTTTTCTCTATTTCAAGTTCTACTGGTAGTCCATGAGTATCCCACCCTGCTTTTCTAGGAACATTGTACCCCTTCATTACCTTATATCTTGGAATTAAATCCTTCATTACTCTTGTTAAAACATGACCTATATGTGGTTTACCATTAGCCGTTGGTGGACCATCATAAAAGGTGAAGGTCTTGCCTCCCTTATGTAAGTCAAAATTCTTTTGTATAATATCTTTTTCTTTCCAAAGCTTTAGTATATCCTTTTCTATATCCATAAAGCTTTTTGAAGTATCATTTTTCTTGTACATAATAAAACTCCTTTCCTTATTTCAATTAATAGTACCTATTAGATGCAAGGAACTTTCCTTTTAAAAAGGGAATTAAATTTATTAAACAATTAATTTAATTCTCTTTTAAAATATAAAAAACTCCACCCTTAAATAGGGCGAAGTTAAATTCGTTATGCCACCTACATGATTAATATAAATTCAAGTACAATTATACTTTATTCTTTAACGCAGAAATACGGATAAGCTTACTGATTTTCAGCTCTCGGCTCCTAGGTGATTTTTTCTAAACATTTGCTATGGGTTCTCACCTTATCCCACTCTCTGTAAGTTACTTGCTTAAATACTTTTCCTAATCAACGCTTTTTATTAGTCATAATCGATTTATAATATAAATATATTATAAATCAATATGAACTTCTTACCATTATATTATAATGGATTTTTATTGTCAATTTCTTTTTAGTTTTTCTTTTCTCTACTATTATAAAACCATATCTATCTATAATTTAAAATTTATATTATAAGGTAAACATTTTAATATTTGGCAATTACTATAAGAGTAAATTTTCATTAACTACTTTGATTACTCATTTAGCCCCTATTAATGAGTATATGTGATATAATATTAGTTAAAAATGAATTAAAAAGATACAAATTAATTTAAAATATGTCTTAACAAATGAATTATTACTTATATTAAACTTGCAAAATACCATCATTATTTTGTTATTAATTAAAATTCATGATCTTTTGTATTGACATGAATTCATTTTTGTAATAAAATCATTTTATTTATAACTCTAATTTAGTTATGTAAAAAGCAAAAAAGCTCTCTACAACTATTAAAAAAAGTATATAACGATCAAATCTTTCACTAAAAAATCATTCTATATCTTAAGAGGTCAATCAAGTCACTTAAGTGGCTTTTTAGCAATTTAAATATATATTATAGAGGAGGAATATTATTTTGAAGAAATTAATTTATTCAATTCTTAAAGAAAAACATTCTGAAAAAGACATTAAAGAAATTTTACTTGCGCACTCTGAGGTGAAATTTGTTTCCCTTGTAGGTATCGACTTATCAGGAAATGACACTGATGAAAGAATTCCAATACAAATATTTTTAGATGACATTAGCGGTTTCGCGAACGGTGCTATTCAAACTGATGGTTCATCTGTAGTATTGCCAGGAATTGCTACTTTAAACAATGCTAAATTAGATATGATGGCAGATGTTGATTGTAATTGGTACATTGATTACAATTATGAAAACATTGACCCTGAAACAGAATTACCAATAGGTACCTTAAAAATTCCATGTACATTATTACATGATCATATTCCAGTGGATTCAAGATCAATATTAAAAAGATCCGTTAAAACATTCAAAACAACTGTTCTTAATTTATTCAAAGAAAATCCATCATCTTTAAGTTCTTTTGATTTTGAATATAAAGATATTGAAAAGTTATCACTCACTTCAGCTACTGAATTAGAATTTTGGGTAAAAACACCTAATGATAAGGCTGATATAGAAGAACTATCTACATCTCAAGTACTAAAAGAACAATATTGGAGCAAAACTAAAGGTAATGTTAGAACAGCTCTCGAACAAACACTTCTACTAATGGAAGAGTATGGTTTCGAACCTGAAATGGGCCATAAAGAAGTTGGCGGTGTAAAAGCCAAAATAGGTGAATCTGGTTCTCTAACTCACATTATGGAACAACTTGAGATAGATTGGAAATTTTCAGATGCTGTTCAATGCGCAGATAACGAAATGTTTATTAGAAATTTAGTAAAAGAAACATTCAGACTTAATGGTTTAGATGTTAACTTTTTAGCAAAACCTGTACATGATGTAGCTGGAAGCGGTGAACATACTCATGTAGGTCTCGCTGTAAAATTAAAAAATGGCAAGAGAGTCAATATATTTAATTCAGCTAACAATCATTTTTTAAGCACTTTAGGTTATGCTTCAGCAATGGGTATACTTAAAAATTATGAAGTAATAAACCCATTTGTTTCTGCAACAAATGATTCTTTAAAAAGATTAAAAGTTGGATTTGAAGCTCCTATTTGTATAGTAACTTCACTTGGTCACAGTGTAGATGTTCCATCAAGAAATAGATCTATACTACTTGCATTAATAAGAGATCTTGACAATCCGCTTGCTACAAGATTTGAACTTAGAGCTCCATGTCCACATACTAATACTTACCTAGCTTTATCTACTTTGTATATGGGTATGCTCGACGGTATTGTATATGCCATCAAAAACAATAAATCAGAAGATGACCTTTTGAAAGAACTATCTAAGAAACCAGGTGATGACGCAGATTATCTAGAAAAAGATAGAGCTTATAGAAGTGAAGAAGATGTATTTGAATTCTATACAGAAAAACAACGTGCAGATTATTTTGGAAAAGCTCCTAAAACTGTTTTTGAGAATATTCGTGCATTAGATGAATATCCTAAAAAGCTTGAAATTCTTAAAGCTGATGGTGTATTCACCACTAGTATAATAAATAGTTTTAGAATGGCAACAATATCTAGATGGGTTACTGAAATCAACAATAGATTATTAAACAATTATTCACAAGAAATTAGGAAATTTAAAATGATTCATTCTGCTGAGAAAGCTTTAGATTTAGATTTAGCAAATTGGCAGAAAGTAAGTGATTTAAGACAATCACTTATGAAAGACACTTATTCTAAAACTAGCCTATTTTCTAAAATAAAAGAAGCTTCTAACAATGAAAACTATGAAGAACTTTCAACATTACAAATACAGTTAGACGAACAAATTCAAGAACTTAGACTTTATTATTCTAACTATGAAAAGAATTTGTTAGACATATAATAAAACTCTAAATTAAATATTGTAAATTATGAATAAATCACCTCAATTGTATAAATACTATTGAGGTGATTTTTTATAATTTATTAATAGAAGGAGAATTTATATGCAAATAACTTGGCTTGGGCATTCATGCTTTCTTTTTGAAGATTCTAAAGGTACAAAACTTTTAACAGACCCATTTGACACTACTGTAGGCTATGAACTTTATAAAGGTAATCCTGATATTGTTACTATAAGCCATAATCATTTTGATCATAATTATACTAAAAATTTAAACGATAACTGTAAGATTATAAGTAAGGTGGGTATGTCTAATTTTAACGATGTATACATAAAAGGTATCCCTTCATATCACGACAAAAATAAGGGTGAAAAACGTGGTGATAACCTAATATTCTTATATAAAATGGATGGATATTCCTTATGCCATTTAGGAGATTTAGGTCATACTCTTACAAATAATGATATTGAAACTATTGGAACTGTAGATATATTATTTATTCCAGTAGGTGGTAATTATACAATAGATGGAAAAGAAGCATCCGAAATAGCTAAGAAAATAAATCCCAAGATAATTTTCCCTATGCATTATAAAACATCAAAAGTTTTCCTTCCCTTAGATGGAGTAGAAACATTTCTTATGAATATGAAGAATGCCTCAAAAATAGATAATAATACTTTAATTATTGACGATATAATAAATGAATCGCTTTCTGTTAAAATATTAAATTATGTCTAAGAATAAGCCATTTTTAAATTAACTGATTTTAGGTGTTTATCATAGATAAAGTAATATAATTTCGTTAAAATATAATTTTTTTTCGAAAAACTATTTAAAAATACACCAAAGTGTAGTATCATAATAGCTATGTTACAGATGTTGCAAATTTTTTTATTCAGGAGGAAAGTTATATGAAAACAGGTACAGTTAAATGGTTTAATTCAGAAAAAGGGTTTGGTTTTTTATCAGTAGAAGGAGAAGAGGACGTATTCGTACATTTCTCAGCTATTCAAGGAGACGGATATAAATCTTTAGAAGAAGGACAACAAGTTCAATTTGAAATTACTACTGGTGCTAGAGGCCCTCAAGCCGCAAACGTTACTATAGTATAAATTTTAAAAAATAAAAAACCTATCACAATTTGTGATAGGTTTTTTATTTTTACATATGATACCACTACTGTATTTTTTATTTGTATTGTAAAATAATATTAGTCTTATGAATATAATATTGTTCTTTGCTAAAACTAAAGTAAAGATAGCTTATATTTTATGAGAGGATGATTTTATAATGTTTGGAAAAATAATAGATATGAATAGTACGGAAGCTTTTATAAATTTTTCAGATGGAACTACAGTGGACGTAAGTATAGGTCGCTTACCTAAAAATTCAAAAACTGGAGATACTATTAATTTAAATATTGGAACTATTACTAATATACTCAATAACAAAATGATAGATTTTTTTTAAACATAAGTAAATGATTAAAAGTGCTATATTTGTTACAGCAATACAGAAAATGATTTAATATAACACTTTTACTATTCACCTTAATACATTGAAATTTTGAGTTTTGCTTTTAATATTTCTTATCCCTATTATAATTTTTAAAATTATTTTGATAACCTTGCTTTTATTTTTTCAATGTTAAATAATCCAATTCCAATAATAACTATAAATAAACTAATAAATTGAGATGTAGAGAATATAGATATATTCCCTCGAGGATCCCCTCTTAAATATTCTATTAAAAATCTTCCTATGCTATATATTATAAGGTAAAGAGAAAATACTCTGCCTTTTTTTCTTTCTTTTCTATTATACCAAAGTAAAAAAATTGCTAATATGAAATCAAACACTGAAGAAAAGATTTGTGTTGGGTATAAATGTAGATTTGCAGGTGCAAACGGTGAATTATTGAATTCCACTCCTATTGGTAATGTTGTAACTCTTCCGTAACAACATCCTGCTAAAAAACACCCTATCCTACCAAATCCTTGAGCCAAAGGTAAGCTTGGAACTAACAAGTCACATACACTAAGTGTATTCCAACCTTTTTTTATACTATATAACCACACAGCTAATATGCCACCCAAAATAGCCCCATAAATGACAAAACCATTGCCAATGTCTTTTAATACTGATGGTTGCTCTATTATGTACCTAATATCCGTTATTATGTAAAGTAATTTTCCACCTAGAATTCCAAAAATAATTACTAGTATAGACATATTCCATATATCGTCTTCATTATACTGTTCTTTCTTACTTCTATAAGTTAATAGAAAAAGTGCTGCAATAATTCCAATAGCTATCATTAATCCATACCCATAAATTTTTACAAAAGAAAATTCAAATAATACTGGTTTCATTTCCATCCTCCTATTTATAATGATTGCCCTTTTACAGCTTCTATTTAAGCCGCCTACCACAATAAAATGCTAAGAGGAGCAATTGCCCCTCTTAGCTTTAAGTTCTATAATAAACGATCTATTCGCTCATAACATGGTAGTAAATTATTACTCTAATATATCTAAAATAAATTATAATACTTTAAAATACATTAAGCAAATAGAATTAATTTAAAAGGTGCCATTAATAATAATTTTTTCCTTATACTTTACAACTAACATACATTACTTAGTAATTCAATTAATTTTTAATGTTTCAACTATACTTTCAAAAATAGCTACATAAGTCTCTTTGAAATTAACTTCTCGCACAAAAAATGAAAATCTATAAAACTGTTTTCCATTATCAATAAAATATTCATATGCCTTGTACCAATTATTACCTATTGTATTTATAGAGTATTGTACTAAATATGTTTTTTTGCCATTGATATTAAAACTATTTATTTTATAATTCTTAATTTCATTTTGTTTTTGAGATATGTTTTTACTATTTTGTAAAAATACTTTTAAATCCTGTTTAGCTGTCCAGACTTCTACAAAACCATGAATTATTGCATCCGCTGATTGAAAATCATTGTGATACACAATTTCATCTCCAGCAAATGTTTTTTCTTTTGATGTCCATCCCGCTGGCAATTTATACGTTATGTTTCCATTTAAAGCCACATAACTATCTAACAAATTAATATTATTCTCTACAAGAATGGTGGTTTTTAATTTGTTATCAAATTGTTTTGATATCCCTACTAGTGTAATCATAAGTCCAACAATTATCACTAAAATTCCAACTTTCTTTCTGTTTATAAATATAATCTTCAATGTACCCCTCCAGATATTAATATTAATATACTATATGATATATAATATAAAAATATTAAAAAATAAAATGTATGACTAATTTATAGCCATACATTTTATTTTTAACTGTATTATTTTTTTATAGGTACTACTATTGTAGAATTTTTAAAATCATAAAACATCAACCAATGACCCATTTCATCATTGTCTTTATCCGCAATCCAAGTTACAAAACCAGTTTTGCCTCCATAGGGTTGATGCGCTTTAGCTTTTGTTCCAGGTATTCCATAAACAATATATTTCATATACCCATTAGAATCACATTTATATCCTAACATAAAAGATTTATAGTTTCTAATATATGGATAATAACAAATCATCGGATAATAGGCTATTGTATATTTGTTATAGTCACTTAAATCATACATGTTCTCTAAATCATGAACAGGCACTTTATACCACGTACACCATTTAATTTCATTTGAAAAGTTAGGCACTTCTACAAAATCTTTAGCTACTGCTTTAAAGAAATTTCCCATATCACCTTTTGGATATTCTTTTTTACTGTCGCTATTTTCCTTTTTATTCGGTTTGCATTCTTTATTCTTATGTCTATCAATATCATAATTATCTTCTGAGCTTTTACTTTCTATATTCTCATCCGGCAACTCTTGTATTTCAATATTTTCAGCTTCAACTCTTTGCTTAGTATCTTCTTCATCTATATTTTTTTTACTTTCTAAAGAGTTATCTACTTCTTTATCTGCATTCTTTACATCTTCTAAAGATTTAACATCTTTAGATTCAACTCTTTTTTTCTCTTCTTTTTCTTGTACATCTTTTTGTATTTCTAAATGCTCAGCTGCTTCATTACCTTTTACTTTAATTAATTCGATACTTTGTTCATACTCATCAAATTCATTGACTACATCTTCTGATCTTGTTTCTTTCTTGTCCTTGTTACTATCGGCTAATTTATAGTTCTTCCAATCACTCGGTTTATCTGTTGTTGAGAATCCACTCATTATTGAAATTACATTGGCATCAAGAAATTTAACAATTCCAGCTCCAATAATTTTCTCAGCAGAAATATTAGTTTCTGCTATATTGTCCATATCATACTCATAAAAGATGTCTACCCTACCGTGATCGTCTATGTTCAATTTACCGACTTTTATGATTTTGTTAACATCTTTTTTACCACATATCAAAACCATGTAATAAGGTTGTTTCTCTTTCCTTAGGTTCTGCACATAGTATGAAATCTTACATTTACTGTTTTTCATTTCAAGCTTTGCATACCCCGATGGTATTTTGTCTGAGTCTAATGAATAGCCTTTTTCATCTTCTTGTAATATAATAAAGTACCTACTATAATTTTTTTTAGGTGTCACCTTCCTCTACCTCCATATAAAACTTATTCATTATAATATATGAAGTATATAATAAAAAATGAACAACATCTGAAAATTTATTTTACATTTCCTATTTCATCCGAAAGATTAGCGAATTCTTGAAGCGATAAAGTTTCGCCTCTCCTTTTAGGATCAATATTTGCTCTCTCAAAACATTTTTGTAATTCCTCTTTGTCAATACCTATGTCTTTTATCGAATTCCACAAGATTTTTCTTCTCATATTAAAAGATTTTCTTACTATAGCAAAAAACAATGCTTCATCTTTCACCTTAACTTTAGGTTCACTTAACCTATCCAATCTAATAACCATGGACTCTACCTTAGGCTCTGGCAAAAATGCTGATGGTGGAACTAAGCGCAAAATTTCTGTATCACAATAGTATTGAACTAATATTGAAAAAGCTCCATATGCCTTGCAATTAGGCTGTGAATCTATTCTCTGCGCAACTTCCTTTTGTATCATAATAGTCAAAGATTTAAAATTATATCCCTTAGTAAGTAAATTAACGATTATAGGAGTTGTTAAATAGTATGGCAAATTGGCAACCAACTTCACAGATTTTTCTTCCCCAATAAGTTCATTATAATCTACTTTTAATGCATCCTTATGTATAAGCTCAAAATTATCAAATTCCTTAAGTTCATCCTCTAATATCGGTAAAAGTTGATCATCTAGTTCTATAGCACAGACTCTCTTAGCTCTCTTTAAAAGTTCTCTAGTTAATGTACCTACACCTGGCCCTATTTCAATAATAAAGTCTTCTGCGCCAACATCTGCTCCATCTACGACGTCATCAAGCACAGAATCATCTATTAAAAAGTTTTGACCTAAGCTTTTCTTATACCTAAATTTATATTTTTTTATAACTTCACTAATCGTCAAATCTGCCATAATTCATCTCCTTGTTTATTTTTTCTATAGCTTTAATAAATTCTTCTTTTATAATTCCATAATTATTTAGCCTAGTTATAAATTGTGCTGAGTTGCCATAGCCTATTCCTAGTTCATTCCCTAGTGCATCTCGCCTTTCCTTAGCTCTACTGTCTGCTGTTAACTTAAAAAATATCATGTCATGTATGTCAAATTCTTTTCTTTTCTCTTGAACTTCATATTTTGCAGCACCAAGTGCTCTTAGTATTGTTTCTGGTGATGCATTTTCAACACCTATATCTCCATCTTTAGTACCTTCTTTTTGAGATATATACGCATGCTTTACATTAGCTACTCTTTTAGATATAATTTTTCTTATTTTTTCTCCAGCAAAGTCGGGGTCAGTAAATATTATAACGCCTTTTCTCTTTTGTGCTTCTCTTATCTTGTTAATTACCTTTTCATTAATTCCGAATCCCCCAACAGAAATCAGCTCAGCTTCTACTGCTCTCTTAACTGCTGTTACGTCGTCTCTTCCCTCAACCACTATAACCTCTTTAATCATTTTATCCTCCTAATTGCTCACAATAAAAGATAACACTCATTAAGTATTATCTCCGTGTTTTGCTTAACTAAGTCACTTACTTTTATTCTATAAACATAAGAAAGCAGAATATCCCTTAGTTTTTCAATGCATTCCTGCATCTATAATACCATTTTACTTATTAATAGTGAACTACAAAACAAAAAAAGGAGCTTATGCTCCTAATTCATAATATAAATATTCACATTTCGTGATCCCCAATCCCAGCTTTCATTACTGGAATCATAATAAAGATCTATTACCTTACCCTTTATAGCTCCGCCTGTATCATCTGCAGTGGCATAACCATAGCCCTCAACATAAAGCTTTGTCCCTAATGGAATAACGCTAGGATCTACAGCTATTGTACTATAACCGCCTGGATTTCTTACTGCTCTTTTCCCAGTACAAGTTATACCTAACCCAGGGTCATTTGGACCTTTTCCAGTGCAATTTAAATCAGCAGTATATGCTGTTGCCCTGACCTTCATTTTCTTAGTATAACGAATATCTCCTCCACGAGATGGTGTATAAACATTCGAAGTTCCTAAGACTATGATTTCTTTAACAGGCTTTAAATTAACTTTTTCACTAACTAATTTTTTAGATACCTCTTTGCCATTCTCATAGACAACTGTCGAAGTAATAACCTTCTGGCCTGCTTTGCCCTTCTGACTGACTTTTTTGACACCTTTTTTCAATTCACCACTACGCTTAATTTCAGTTGCAAACTTAACCGCTTTAGTCTCTGTGCGTTTCTTAGTGCTTACTCTTGTTATATTTACTACGAGACCTGATTTTAATGAATCACTTTTTAATGGGGTGATTTTGTCTTTATCACTTAATACAATTTTTTCAGATTTTAACATATCTTCCACTGTCTTTTCAGCAGTTTGAATATTGCGAGTTTTCCCATCAACTGTTACTTTAACATTTACAGCTTTTTTTATATATATTTTGTCTCCGTCTTTTACTTTACTGTCTAATTTCACCGTTATTTGATCTTTTGACCCTAAAGCTATATTATTACTTTTTAATATTTGAGTAACATTGCTGTTTAAGGTTGTAACTTTAATAGATTTACCATCAACGATAACAGATATAGCCTTTTTCATATTAAAAATAGACACTGTAATGCATGTTATTAGAAGCATTACTACAAAAACTGTCTTTGGACCATTTGAAAAAAAGTTCTTCAAATTATTCTTTGCATTTTTCATTGTAATATTCCCTCCCTTGGTCAAGAGCACTTTGGTATTATAACGTGAAGCTATAAATATGTCAAATCTACAACCTATTGCTCTTAATTTTGTTGATAATGCATCATTGTGCATAAAATTATAATTCAAAAATAACTTAACTAACCCAGTTTTGAGGGTAACTTGGTAAAATTAATATTTACCATTAAAATTATATCTTTGTCCTTAAAATTTAAGTACAAACACTCTTTTGTAAAATTATTACACAAGTTGAATCTTTAACCATCTTACACTATCTGTTAATTTTTAGCAAATGTTTTATATTAAATATTGTTGAATTTTCAATTTCTTCTATACTTTTACCCTTAACTTCCGATATTTTTTCTATAATATATTTAATGTAATCTGATTGATTTCTTTTCCCTCTATTAGGCTCAGGTGCCATATATGGGCAATCTGTCTCTACTAATATTCTATCCATTGGTACAATCTTTGCAACCTCTGATGTTTTTTTTGCATTCTTAAATGTTATTACCCCAGTAAAACCTATATAATATCCAAGTTTTAAACACTCTCTTGCAAATTCAACACTTCCTGAGAAACAATGAACTGTGCCTATCACCTCTGGAAATTCCTTTAATATATCCAAAGTATCTTTATGAGCATCCCTATCATGTATAACCACTGGTAATTTAAGCTCTTTTGCAAGCCCCATTTGAAGTCTAAAAGCATTCATTTGAATCTCTCTATCTGGATTTTCATCATTGTGATAATCGAGTCCTATTTCACCTATAGCCCTAACCTTTGGGTAACTTGCTAAATCTCTTAGTTCATTAATAGTTTTCTCATTAACAATGTTTGCATATTCTGGGTGAACTCCTACTGCCGAATATATAAAGTCATATTTACTTGATAATTCTACTGACATTCTTGCGCCTTCTAGTGACGCCCCACAATTTAATACACCTATTACCCCTTTATCATTTAACCCATTTAGTACTTTTTCTCTATCTTTATCAAACGCTTCATCATCATAATGTGCATGTGAATCAAATATCATAATATGTACTGCAATTAAACCTATTAACTTAAAAGTTTAATAACAGCTTTCACCACCTTTTTTATTTATTAATAAATTTTTAAGCCCACTCTAAATATCTGTTAGGTATTATATCATAAATACCAAACTATTTGCAAAATTGTATAGAAGATTCTATATAAAAAAATCAAAAGTCACTTTCATATGAAAGCAACTTTTGATTTTAATTTTATGTGCTAGAGTGAACCTAATATAGGCGACAAGATGCCCATAATTGCACCTAACAGTGCCCCCAGCCAAGTTATAGCGTTTAACTCTTTACTAGCGATTTCTAGTATAATTTTCTCCCCAAATGCTACATCAAACTCGTTAATTTTGTCTTCAACAATTTTTGACACATCTAACACTTCAATTACGTCAGATGCTCTGTTTTCTATAAATCTATTGTATAATTTTCTAACTATCTTAGAAGTTGACTTAGATACTTTTTTACCATTTCCTTTAAATATTGATTTCATCTCTATATTTAGCAATTTATTACTTACTATAGACAATATTTCTGCAACTTTAATTTTCATAGACTTGCTTTCCACTATAGCATTTATCCTGCTCTTTATAAATTTTTCTATTGCGCTTTTATAGTCTATACCTGTTTTCTTTAGTATCTGTTCAACAGATACATGCTCGCTAAAATTGTCTTGAATAGTATTAAATGTATCTATAATAAGCTTTTCATCTACAACATTAGTTGTGAAAAATTTAATTAATGGTTCTATGCTATCATCGATTCCTTCTTTTGGCAATTCAGAAATCACTCCATTTATTGAATTTTCAAGTAGCTTGTCTATTATCTCATTAACTGTTAATGCAATGTCATTATGATTTTTTTCATCATCTAAATACCCATCTATACCTACTACAACTTTGTCATAAATACTATCTACAGTTATAAACATAGCTATCATTGGGCTTAATTTAGTACCTATTATTTCACCAACAATTTGTCTCAATTTCTGACTGTTTTTTTCTTCCTTCAAAAATTTTTTTATTCCCATTGCTATATTATACTTTTTACTATAAACATATACTTTAATAATGTTAGTTATTTGTCTAGGTATAACTTCATCAAATTTTTTATCTAAAGCCACTAACTTAGCTATATTTTCTTTTAATATCATTTGAATTTTATTATAAAAATTGTCAGAATTCTTATAATTAATAGTTGCACTCATAACTTTATTTTTTATAGAATTATATAAATCACTCTCACAAATTATTTGTGGTCGTGTATTCAATACTTGCATCATCTCTGTATAAACATATTTAGCAATTCCTTTTTTAACTTCTTCTTCATTTATATAATCAAAAATTAATTTAGATACATTGCTACTATTGTTTTCTATAATATTACAATATTCATCACCTAATAGTTTTTTTATCTCATTTCCTACAGTACTTTCACTATTACTAATAATGTTTACTTTCCCTTGTACCCAAGAATCCAATTGTTTATTCATATCATCGCTACATAAAGACTTGCAAATTGTTTCCTTTGTTAAAATATGTTGGCCAACAGATTCTCCTATATTTTTAGCAATTCTAGTCTTTTCCTTTGGAATAAGACCAGGTGTAAATGGTATTTTAATATTAAAAAGTCTAATTTCTTTGTGTGGTCTAAATAACATTTTTATAGCTAACCAATTGGTTATAAACCCTATAACAGAACCCACTAACGAACCTATAAAAAATTTCATATTGTTTCTCCCTTGCTATTTCTGATAGTGTAAACACTATCTTTGCTTTATTTATTTGAAACCTTGCTATTGCAAGGGTTATAACTGTTTTTAATATAAAAAACAATGACCCCCTCTCTTTTGGTATAATTGTT
>NZ_JAHLEC010000004.1 GCF_018861705.1 Clostridium psychrophilum
TCTCATGATTTAATCATCTCATATTTCTCTTGAATTTTCCACCTAATTTTCATCTAAAATGTTATCTAAAATGTTATCCACAGCGGTTTCCGCAAGCTGTTTCCTATATAAGAACAAAAAAAAGGCACACAAGTGTCTTCTTTTTAATAAAATATTATGCAATTAATTTTGTACTCTCTAAATAGCCTTACTGTGTTGATTTATTAAATTAATAGGTATTTCTGGCTCTAGATGAATCATTACATATGAATTCCCTGGAAAAATGTTTTTGATTTCCTCTTCAATTTTATCGGAGAGACTATGAGCATCTATTAGTGATTCGTTTGCGAAAACATGAACATTCACATTAATTTCTCGTGTAGGACCACTTTTTCTAGTTTTTAAACTATGATATCTAGTAATCTCCATATGGGAGTCAAGTATATTTATTATCTTTGTAATATCATCATCAGGAAGTTTAGAATCTACTAAATCATTTAAAGACTTTTTGATTAAGTTTATAGAAGTCCTAACTATTAGTACTGCCACAACAATAGCAGTAATTGGATCGATAATTGGTATTTTTGTTATTTGCAATAATATAAGCCCAATAAACACACCGATTGAAGTGTACACATCTGTTAATAAATGCATAGCATCAGCCTCTAGTGCAATAGAATCTGTCTTTTTAGATGTTTTTAATAGTATCATTGATATAACAAAGTTAACTACCGCTGCAAGAAGCATTACAAATATACCAGCACCTACATTCTCCACAGTTCCACCTTGAAACATTCTTTTTATGGCTTGATAAACTATGAGAGCGGCCGCAAGTAAAATTAATAAAGCCTCAACGAAGCCCGATACATTTTCATATTTACCATGTCCAAATGGGTGACCAGCATCCTCAGCTTTAGAGGCTGCTTTAATTGAGAAAAAAGCAACAATGCTTGCTAATAGATCTATCGAAGAATGGATTGCTTCAGAAATAACGCTAACTGAGCCCATCAATATTCCAGCTATAACTTTAAAAAATATTAACGCACTATTCGAAAATATGGATAGTAATGCGCATTTTTGTTTATTCATTTTTATTCATTCCTTTCAAATTTAGATCAATTCATAATGATCCATAATATTATTATAGATCAAATAGAATCTAAAATCAAAAATTTTTTCAAATATTTAGTAAATTTGGTTTACAATTGATAATAATATTAAATTAAACTTATTTTGTGCTAATATAGACCAAATTGGTCACGAGTTTGGTTTAACATTTTTTTTTATTAATTCCATAAATGTTTTAGGGGTAACTACTATCACTTTTGAATTTTTCTTTAACTTATCCACAACTCTTTCAATATTCCTAAGGCTTTTACTCCATGCATGAACATATACAAAGGTATAACTATTAGCATTAGAAATATCTACTTGCCCCAAATCAACTCTATTATTAATGTTTGAAATAAGATCGACTTCACTTTCAATATTATCCCAAAGTAAGTCTCTACAGGATACAATAGGTTTATTATTAGACCAAATAATCTTACCATGATAGTCGTCGTGTTTATGATAATCAAGATAAAACAATCCATTTATATTATGCTTTTCAGTAAATTCATCCCAAAGATCATTATTATAAAAAGAGGAATCATCAATAATTGCTACATATTCCTCATCTACCTTTTTCATATAATCATTTAATCTATTAATATATTTACCAAGAGTATTCTTATTAAATTTACTTGGGTACATATAACCATTCCCAGATGGTGGTACTACAAAATAATCATTAGTTAATCCATGAGCTGCACTTTCATAATATAAGTTAAATACAGTAGGTGCTAAATAATATAAAGATGGACTTAATGACCAACCTAAATTAAATTTTCCTTTATCAGGAGAACCATACCATTTGTGAGAGCCATAATTAGTTCCAAGGTTCCACTGTTGATTATCCCCATCAGACATAATAAATGTTACATAATGTGCATTTTTTTTATTTAGATTACTAATCGAAGTTTTTTGAGTCAATGGTATTGAAGGGAAAGCGCTTAATACAGTTAAATTATAAGACCAATCCGCTGCAATCATACTAATACCATATTTTGAAGTTGTGCTAACATTAATAAATTCATCTGGTCCCCACCCTAAACAAATGGAGTCTTTCTCCATTGATGAAAATATTCTATCTCTAAGTGTTGTGTCTGTTATATTATCCTCATAAAATACTAAGGACTTGGTCATTATGGCATAGTCTCTTAATGCAGAAGCTTTTCCCGGAGATAATTCAATTATTATGGAATGGTTAAGTCCAGAATTCCATAAATTATCATACCCCCACTTTTCATCAGTACCTCGAGTGTCGCCTATAATCTTCTTGATCCCATAGATTCGTGATGCTTTATCTTGGATAGATTCGTCAATTGCAATGCAATTATTTAATGCTGCAAGTGAACAAGCATTATTTATTGAAGGATCTTTTAACGATTTATTATTGTATAGAACATACCCATTAATATAATCTTTAAATATATCTAATAAGTACCATGGATTTGTTATTAATTCATATGATATTCTATATCTATTTTTCAAATCTTCTAGCCATATTTGATAATCTGGCTGTTTTGAATTAAGAGTGTATATTTGCAGAGTAGATTGACTATTAACAACCCCTTGAAGTGTTGCTATCATTGTTCGCTCACTTGGCGTCATTGTATCTTGAGAAACAACATATAGATAAGTTGGAATTGTAGGATTTTTCATATAATTGTTAGTGCCAATAGCTTTTTTCCAATCACTCCAGCTAATACTTTCCATTGATGTTTTCCTTGCAGTATTTATAGAAGCTTTCTAAAAAAGTAATTCTTTCATTATTATTAAAAGATTTAATATGACTCTCATCAAAATTTGCGAGCAATAATTGTCTTTTTATAATATCATCAGATGTAACATCTTTGGAATTTTTAATCATATCATACATAATCATGAAGGTAGTAGTTCTTCCTATACCTTGTTTACAATGAAAATGTAGCCATGTATTCTTAGGTTGTGCTATTACTAATCTAACAAAATAATCAACCATGTCGTCTAGAGGTATTTTACCATCAGTTACAGTGATGCGTTCATATGATAATAATTTAGAATTAACAAGATGATATTCATTTTCAACTTTTATAGGAATTATAGTTATATTCTTGTGATTATAAAAATTCATAGGAACATTCAATTTAATATTATTTAATTTGTTATATTCGTCTATTATTACTTGATCCCTTGTTAACCCTATGTTAGCACTATTTTTTGCATTAGCCCAACTAACAGGATATCCATTAATAAATCCATGAGATTCTTGTCTTAAGTCAACAACTGTTATAGGTAATGACGTTTCTATGCTATTTATTACAAGAGGTAGATTATACTCAGAAAATTGCTGACTACCAGAAATATTTAATGTACTTAATCCAGTAAGGTTTAGATTTTCAGTATTCTTTGCAGTTAATATATCAGTAGATTTACGAAAGTTTTTTGGAATATCATAATAATTTTGTGAATCTAAAACAAGATTTACATTGTTTTCATTTAAAGATTCAATCTGATCTTGTGTAAATTTATCATCGACTTCTCTTGAATAAATTCTTTTATTAAAAGATCGTATCATATTATAGTTATAAAAATAAGGACAACAGTACATATATATCCCCCATCAAAATAATTTTCACTATATATTATGTATGAAAAATTGTTTTGACACTTTTTAACTTTGTTACTAGCCTTTATTTTCTAATAGTATTAATTAATAACCTCAAAGCGTCTGTATTTATTTCTCCGAATACTGATTTACCATTTCTTATTACTGTTCCAAAATGGTATTGGGGTGCTTTTGTTTTTATAATAATCTCTTTAATATTCTCAAAATTCAAGCCACCCCCAGCAATTATATTAATATGTTTTGACCTTTCTACCATGTTTTTTATAACCGAAGTATTTTCAAGTATATTTCCTATTCCACCTGATGTAAGAGTATTTTTAATTTGCCCATAAGCAGCTAAAATTTCTATACCCTTCACGGGATCAGTTAACTCATCAATAGCCTTATGAAAGGTTACATCAATTCCATCACATACATTTAACAGTTTTTCAAGAGAAGGAATACATATTTCATTATTTATATTTAAAGCACCAAATACCACACCATTAACATTAAGTTCTTTTGCAATTATAATATCTTCTACCATAAGTTCAATTTCTTCATTTGTATATACAAATGATTTTGCATGTGGTCGTATCATTACATTTACTGGTATTTTAACATTTTGCACTACTCTTTTAATAAGTGAATAGCTAGGTGTTAATCCTCCTTCTGATAATGCACTAACAAGCTCTATTCTATCAGCGCCACTTTCTTCAATTCTTCTTGCATCTTCTATTGTTGCTGCAATAATTTCAATCATCTTCTCAACTCCTAGATTTATCTAATATATATATTTGTTATTTTACCATATATAATATATTTTATATAAATAATAATATATAATGGGATTGGTATTATATTGCCGATTTTTTAATAAAGGGAGAGATCTTATTGATTACTTATATTAATAATAAAATACATGAATTTAACGATGTTGAGGAAGCATTTTCTAAAGCACCAACTACTGATGAAATATTTTGGCTTAATATTAATAACCCAAGTGAAGAAGATTTTAAATTTTTAAAAAATAAATTTAATTTTCATCATCTCACTATTGAAGACTGTGTTAATAAGTCGAAAAGATGTAAAATAAATGATTATAAATCATATCATTTTTTGATTCTTGTCACCTCAGACGGTCATACAAAAAATGCATTTTCTTATAATAACGTATATGTATATATTAGTTCAGGTTATATTATAACAATACACTATGGTGAAAATAAAATAGTAAAAAAAATTATGAAAGCTATAAACAATGGATTAAATATTGTTTCTAATGGAAGTGATTTTGTTCTTTATCATATTCTTGATGAGGCTTTAGACCAATTATTTACTGTAACGGATAAAGTTGAAGAAAAAATTAATGCCTTAGAAGAAGAATCAATGAACAATCCTGTTCAAAATACACTAAATAATATTATGCTAGTAAAGAAAAGCGTTATTAAGCTTAGACGGGTTGTTTCTCCTTTGCGTGAAGTATTAAATACTCTTTTGAGACACGATGATATTATAACTGAAAAATATAGAATATACTTTTCCGATATTTATGACCATGTACTTCGTATATATGATCTAATTGAATCTGATCATGAAATGGTTACATCTTGTTTAGAGCTTTATTCTTCTCAATTATCCAATTCCATGAATAAAATTATGAAATTTCTAACTATAATCACTACTGTCATGATGCCACTTACAATAATAACAGGTATTTATGGTATGAATTTTCAAAATATGCCCGAATTGAATGCTAGATACAGTTATTTTATAACTTTATTTATAATGTTTTTCATTTCCTTATTAGAAATTTTATTTTTTAAAAAGAAAAAATGGTTATAACACATAATTAATAATAAAGTAATATAATAGTGTATAATATGTTTTATAATTCATAATAATATTATTGGAAATAAAAATAGGTGGTGATACTAAATGAAACCAGTAACTATGTTCGTAACAAGCTGGTGTCCTTATTGTAAACAAGCATATTCTATGATGAAAAAGCTAAAAAATGACAACCCTGAATATGCCGCTATTGAAGTTAAAATAATTGATGAAGAACTTCATCCAGAAATAGCTAAACAATATGACTACTATTATGTTCCTACGTACTTTGTTAACGAAGTCAAGATCCATGAAGGCGTTCCCTCAATAGAAATTATTCGTAACGTTTTTAATGAGGCTCTTAAATAAAATACACCTACGATTTTATTCGTAGGTGCTTTTTTTGCCATAAATTGTATTCTTTTATATTGGTAAAATTTAGTTTATAAAAAAATATAACTTATAAAGTTGAACATAAAACAAAAGGATAAAAACGATTAATTTCGTTATCATCCTTTTATAAAATTTCATAACTAAATAAAATATGATTCTTTTAAACCTTAGAACATTTTTGCCTTAGAAAACAAATTTAATTAAATTTAATTAAATTTAATTAAATTTAACAACTATATTAACTAAGACTTACATCCACAAAACTCACTCATATCAACACATTTAGAGTTGATTTTATTAAGCTGTTAATTAAATTTTTATAAGATTTTGTAAAGTATAATAAAATTTCAATTGTATTTAAAACTATTATAGCTTTTTATTGAAGGTCATTCAATGTTCTGAATTCATATCCCTGACTTTTCCATTCTTTAATAAGACCGTCAAGAATCTCTGCATTAGTTTTTGAAACTGCATGTAGCAAACATATCATCCCAGGTTTTGTATTCTTTAAAAGAAATGCTTTTGCCGTTTCGGGATTAGGCTGATTTTTAGGATCATAATCTTTGTAAGCAAGTGAGAAGAAAATTGATTTGCAACCAAGTTTCTTAGTGTAATAAAGAGAAAGTTCACTAAAATTTCCCATTGGTGGTCTAAAGAATTTTGACATCTTAAGTCCACTTATATTATTAACAGTAGTTTCATTATCTTTAATTTCTGAATTGAAAGTAGTTTCATTCGTTATAGATGGCATAGATAAATGATGCACTGAATGGTTACCAATAATATGCCCTTCATTCATCATTCTTTTTACAAGATCAACATCTTTTATACTATTAAAGGAACCAGTTACATACGGTTGTGTTACAAAAAAAGCGGCCTTAACATTGTTAGCTTTAAGTGTATCAAGAATACTGGCTGTATAACCATTCTCATACCCCTCATCAAAAGTTAAATAAATTATTTTCTTAGATGTTTGTCCAAAAGCATACCCATTATATTTTAATAATAATGCTGCACTATCTCTTGGTGAATAAGCCCATGACCAATTAATAGTTTTCCTATCTAAACTTGTGGTATTATTTAATACTGTTGTTGAAATTGTTTTTGACTCGCCTTTACTATTTATACTATCCTTTGTATTTGATTTTTTATTTTCCGTTGTACTGCTACTGTTTTTTTGCTTTATATTATTCGAATTCGTTCCATTCGTGCTTTGTCTGTTATTTGCACAACCAGAAAGCGCAATTAATAAAATTAATATGAATGACATTTTTTTATATTGCAATTAAATCATCTCCTGGGTCGCTGTAATATTAACGACTTTCCTTGTGAAATATCGTTAATTCACCTCTAAATTAGTTTTTTTATATGAATTTTACTATGTATATTTTTCTGTAACACTAGACTTAATAGCTGTTAATCATTAAAATAAAATTCATTTTATCAATCTCTTATCTATTTTGTACTAATGATAATATTTTAATCCCTTTTTAGCTCAAAAAAGTAAAAAATTTCATAAAATAATTAATACAATTATTTTAGCTAAACTTCTACATATTTATTAACTTCTATTATATATACCTATAATATATCATTTTAAGTTCATTTTTATATGTTTATTATGTCTTTTTCTTAGACTTGTAGTATAAATAAAATCTTTGTGAACATATTCTGTTATAAGAGTATAATGTATATAGCAGCAATGGTTTTATATAGTTATAAAACCATTGTCGCGGTTACTAAATCAATTAGGAGGTTAATACATATGTTAAAACAAACACTAAAAGCAGATATTATTAAATATATGAAAAGTAGAGATAAGGTGAGATTAACTCATTTAAGGACTTTAATGGCTGACGTTAAATATAAAGAAATGGATTTAAAGAGAGAACTAACAGATGATGAATTAATTGTTATTATTGAAAAAACAATCAAACAATTAAATGAAACTCTTAGTTATGCTAAACAATCTAATAAAGAAGATATTATATCTGAAACAGAAACCGGTATAGAGATGTTTAAAATTTATATGCCAAAACAATTAACTGACGATGAAGCAAAAGCAATTATTACCCAAGTTATATCAGAAAATAACTTTAAGGGCAAAGGTGACATGGGAAAGGTTATGAAGGCTTGTATGCCTAAGTTGAAGGGACAATATGATGGCAAGAAGGTTAACCCTCTTGTAATGAAATTACTAGCATAATATATAAAAGGTAGTAAACTAGAAATATTTTTTTAGTTTACTGCCTTATTTTTTATTAATAATTTTCAGTGATTATTGTTTTCTCACTTGCATTAAGATCTTTGCTTTCCTCTACCTTATCAATGAATTCAACATCTTCTAATTTAGCTAAAGCATCTTCTTTAGTTATATTTTCTAAAATTTTAGCATAAAGTATTATTTCTTTATTTACATCTTCATCCCATTCAAAATCGGTCATTACACTATTAATGCCTAAATATTCTCCCATAGTTTTTGCACTAATATTAGAACCTCTATAAGTGTCAAGGCCTTCTTCTGAAATTATAATTTCATATGTCTTATCTTCCTTTAGCATTTATTATTCCTCCCTACCATATTTTTTAATACGCTAACTATAATGTTCTACATAACTCTTAAAATATACCTAAAATAATAGTCAATTACCATTTTATATATTTTTTATTTTTTATAAATATAAGAAAATCAAATAATTTCATTTTATATTGTGTATATATTAATGCTTTGATATACTTAATATATTGCTCGAATATATTTATAAATATGGTTGTAAAGGTGGTGTTTTAAATAGGGTGTTTACGTTCGATAGGCGGGATTATAGTATTCTTCTGGATCATGGGCTTTATATTTAAAATAGGTGGCAGTTTGATACATATGCTGCTAGTATTAGCTGTAATAGTATTTATTGCCGATAAAATTTCAGGAAAAAGGTCCTAGAAAACTATTATGCATAAAAAAGAAATTTAAGAATCTGTTATTATTAAGAAACAGCTAAGAGTATCTAATTTTAGATTCACTTAGCTGTGTAAAAAGCTGTTAGTACTTAACACAAATATTGCTCAATCATACCCATAGCCACTGTTAATGTTATTCCTAATTGTGGTTACTTAACATAAATTAACTAAACATAACATGCATTTTTTAACATATATTATACCCTTTAAAATTAAAATATACACAAAACAAACATAATATTGACACCTCTTTGACATTATTAATAGCTATAATTTAATTATACAAATAATCAAAATAACCATAAGGAGAAATTAAAATGAGAAATATATCTTTAAAGACCAAAATAATAACAGGATTATTAACAGGAGGCATATATTTTTCATCAATTGGTACAACTTTTGCAGCAACTGTTAAACCATTAAACATTAATGGGAAAACTCCCTTAACAAATGAATATAAACAAATCAGTACTAAATTACAACCAATTTTAAAACCAAAAGTTAAAAATCAAGTATTTACTAACTCTTTAACAAAAGATCAAGCTAGTAAAATTAAAGCTGTGCTTAATAGTAACAAAGTAACACCTAAAACATCAACTAAAGTAACTACTACTATAACTGAGAAAAAAAACAAAACATATATAGATAACAAAATCAAACATATAAATCCTTTAATCGCCCTAATTGATAATGGCACTATAACTGAAACTCAAGCTGAAAAAATTCTAATGAAACAACTATACTTATACCATGTACGACTGGCAAAAAGTATAGTTTAAAAAACAATTTATTACTATTGTAATGTGCCTTTGTTTTTATTAGAAAATAATTTATACCCTAAGTATAATATTAAAATAGATGGAACTCCAAAATAAATAGCTAGTTTTTCTATAGGATCAAATAACATGGCTATTACTACTACAGAATATAATATTATTGCTGCAATTGGAGTAAAAGGATAAAATAAGGTCTTATATTTTAGGTCCTTAACTTTATTCCCTGCAGATATAAAGCGTTTTCTAAAACGCATTTGACATATGCAATCAATAGTATAGATAAATATATCTAAACTAGCTAACAAGGATATAAGGAAAAGATATACCGTACCTGCCGCTACAAAACTTGATACAATTGCAAATGCTGCAAAAGCTAATGAAATAACAAGAGAATAAATAGGGACTTTTTTTTCGTTTGTTTTAGCTAATATTTTAGGGGCCTGATTATGTTTTGCAAGTGACCAAAGAGTTCTTACACTTGCATGTAAAAATGAATTAGCAGATGATAGTGCTGAAGTTACAACAATTATGTTAACTAAAAGTGAAGCTGAACTTACTCCTGCACTTTTGAACATATATGCAAATGGACTTCCAGCAAGATTTGCTTGCCTCCAAGGAAGTACACATCCAATTAGAATAATACATGCTACATAGCATAAAGTTATCATAATTATAAAGCCTCTTATAGCTTTAGGCATTTCGATTTCAGGGTTCTTACTTTCACCAGCTGCATTTGCAATAATATCAGAACCACCAAATGCAAAAATAGCAGTTAAAAGTGATGCTATAATCGCTTTAAATCCGTTTGGAAATGCTCCACCATCAGAAATAAAGTTTGTGAATCCAATAGGATTTTGTCCAATGAATCCTGTAATTATTCCTATTCCTGTAATAACAAATAATATTATAGCTATTACTTTAATACTTGCAAACCAAAATTCAGTTTCACCGAAATTTTTAGATGGCAAAATATTGAGAGTAGCTAGCATTACAGTAAATAAAACTACCCATACTAAAGAATTAACATTTGGTAAAATATTTTTCATTATAATGGATGAAGCAACTATTTGTGCAGTAACTGTAACTGCGCAGCTAATCCATTTCATCCAACCTGCCGTAAATCCCATGGCAGGACTAATAAATTCTGTTGCATAAGCTTGTACATTTCCTGAAACTGGCATTGCTACTGTAAGCTCACCAAGACAAGACATCATTAAATACATCATAAGTGCTCCAACCATATATGCAACTACAGCACCTCCTGGCCCTGCTGTATGAATAACATTTCCAGAAGCTAGAAATATACCCGTACCTATTGTTCCACCAATTGCATACATTTGAATTTGTCTTCCTGACATACGCCTATCAAGACCGTCGGATTTTTCAATTATATCTTTTACATTTCTTTTCTTTGTGTTCATTTTATACCTCCTAATTTAATATAAATACTTATAATTACTATAGTAACAATTAAATATTTGTATGTAACATTACTCACTTTTTAAAACATGCTTAATTACACTTTCTATTATTTTGGGAGTCTGTCTAACTACATCTTTTTCTAAAACTCTTTCCGTGAATTTATGAATATCTTTACCACATGGTCCTATATTTACACTTGGAATAGCCAACCTTTTTATCGTCTCAAATGGGATATCATACATGGTTTTCCAAAGAGGCATATTATATTGTATATGTGGTATTATTTTTTCACTTTCATTCAATGCTACATAACTCATATCAGAAATACCCATGAAATAATTTTTCTTACAATAGTTTTCATTACATACTTCATTCGCGATACGGATTATGACTTCATCAATTTTCGATACACCTTTATCTAATTTTTTAAAATCATTAATTGAAACATGTGGATAATAAGGTGGAGAAAATGCTAAAACTGCCAAAGGCGTTTTATCCGAAATATACTCTAATGTTTTACCAATTATGGCCAAACTGCTTTCCTGGATATTAATGATATTATTTTTTACATCAATCTTCAATTTGTTAATAGTCAATCGATAATCCTTAAGAAATTCATCTCCTGATTCCTCAATAGCATCATTATATATTTGTGCAAAAGTTTTAACATTACTCTTCCATGGTAAAATGCATTGGTCTTTATTCATCTTTCTTAAATGTCTGCTATAGTTACTATTCATTTGAACTATTACGTTTTCAAATGCATGTTTAGATATTTCAATTAATTGATCAAGTATTATATTTGGTGTTCTCTTTAGGGTTAAGATACTAAAATATCCACCAGCTGATTCTGGTGTAGATGCATCATAAAACTTTTTACCATCTCTAAAAAAAGTCCATGATGGTGGTGGTGATATTTCATCTTCTACAATGTCTGAAAAATCAGTATTAAGTTCCGTTTCACTTACGATTTGTGATAGTAACAAGATTGAATTAAATCCTTGAAAAATATCACCGATATGCGTTTTTTTACCCCTTACGTACACGACCGGCATTAATTTTCCCACAGAACCGGTATAAAAAACGCCTTCATTATTCTCTGTTTTTTGGTATGGTTCTGAATCAATTAATAAATTGTATTCCAGATCAAACTTATTTTTAATTTTTTCAAGTAAATTAACGCTTTGTCTCATTCCTAGCGATAGAGATTCCTCATCCGCAACTGATAAGAACAAAATATTACCATCCATATTGTCTTGCTTTGAGAACTTTTCAACAAGTGACAACTGTATTGCAATACCAGCCTTCATGTCCGCAGCCCCTCTTGCAAAAATCCATTCTCCGCTTGTTAAATCATCATTAACATTCTTTGATAATTCAACCTTTGGGAGCATTTCCTTCAATAAGTCAGGACTGTAAGCATAATCTTTTAAAGTTTGATAATCATTAGAATCAACAACATCATGATGATTAAGAAGAATAACAGTTTTCCTTCCCTTTCCTTTAATTAACCCCCAAACTACAGACCGTTCTAATGGATCGTTTTCAAGTAGATGTATTCCAACATTCATCACATTTTTATGGAAATAATCTAATTTTTGTAACCACCTATAAAGATACTTCTCAATGTCCTTCTCAAGTGATGTTCCTGTATCACTTTGCACTGAAACTAAATCTATCAGAATATCTTTGATTTTTTTTTCTGAGTCTTCTTTTATGACACTAGACATTCTCAACACCTCCGATTAAATTTGTTAAAACATATAACTATTCTATAATAGTTGTTACTTCGTTTCTTAGCATAATTTATTAGTACAAAGCATATTCATAGTTAAAATAGATAATAACTCTTCATTGAATTGTAATATACGATTGGGGGACTAGCGTTGAAATTTTGTACTAAATGTGGCCATAAGATTCTGAGAAAAAGTTATTTTTGCTCCCATTGTGGAAATGACTTAAGAGAAAAACTTAATAATAATTTTGCTAATCAAACTATTAATAATCCTACTAACAAAATTATTAATTATTCTATTAATAAAACTATTAAAGGTTCTACTGATGATTGTATTAATGATACTATTAACGAATATATTAATAGATCTATAAGTAATCCTACTAATGCGGCTATTGTTGAATCCACTGACGATTCTATCAGTGAGACTATTAACGAATCGACTGATGAATCTATTAATACGCCTGCTATTGAAACTACTAACAAATTCACTGATGAATTTATTAATGAGACTATTAACGAATCTACTGATAACTCTACTATTGATACTACTAACAAATCCACTGATGATTCTATTATTGCACCTGCTACACCAGATAAAGTTCATAACCCAACTCTGAAATCATCAAAAATGTTAAAAACAAGTCTTTTACTATGTACACTCTTTATAATACTTGTGGTAGCTATTATAACAATTAATAACTCACTAACTGATCCTACGAAACTTGTAACAAGATTCGAGAAGGACGTATCAACAAACAATACATCTGATTTAGCACATATAATATATACCAATAATGATAAACTTACAGTAAATAATCAGAGCCTATTACCTTTGCTATCTTCCTTTAAAAGTAATCCTTCATATTATAATAAAGTTATCGATAATTTAAAAAATGATGCCATTAGTCCTAAAAATATAAATAATTTGAACATAAAGTCAGGTAATATACTCACCTTAGTCAACAAAGGAAATTTTATGTTTTTTCATAACTACAAAATAATTGTTAAGCCATGTTTTGTTAACATAAAAACTACAGTTAAAAATGTCACTTTTTCAATTAATGGTACACAAATAGGTAAAAGTGATACTGATAATTCTTCCAAAAAATTTGGACCATACATTGCTGGGAATTATACAATTATAGCTAAATTTAAAGGCAAATATATTTCACAAAACAAGTCTTATCTAGTAAGTCTTGTATCAAATAATAAAGGTATAACAAAATTAAATGTTCTAGATGATATGAAATATATACATATATCTTCTGATTATTATAATGCTAAAATTTTTGTTAATGGCAAAGATACTAATGTAAAGGTTAATGATGCTACAAATTTTGGTCCAATAGATAGTTCTTCAAAAATAAGTGCTAGTTACATAGAATATGGCACAACTCTTAAAAGTAGAGAATATTCGCTTTCAAATGAAGATACAGACCTTTATTTGGCCTTTCAAAATTATACTGCTTATGGAAACACTGTTAAATATTAAATAGAATTATTTTTACTAACGTTTGAAGGAATATTAAAGTTTATATCGAATATATGTTATGTGCAATATTAGCACTAACAACACTAATAGTAAATTATAAAGTCAATTTAGGAGGAACACTATGTCATATTGTAGCAGTTGTGGTTGTGAAATTAAGAAGGATGATTTATATTGTCCAGGTTGTGGAGTTAAGGTAGATCAACCCTTAAATCAAAACTCAACCCAAAATCAAAACACAGAGAAAGTAGAACATGCATTTGAGCATGTCAAATCAATAACAAATGAAATTAATTTTGCTGAAATAATTAATACTTTAAAAAGTTCAGTATTAAAGCCTGTTTCTGGTGGTATTAACTTTGTTGCTAAAGCTCAGAAAAGCTCTGTTATCAGTATAACAATAATTCTAGCATTGCTACAAGGTATACTTGGTGTCTGGAGAGTAAATCAAGTTTTTAGCAATTTACAAGATATTATTCCAAAATATCTTATGTATTTTTCTTCGCTATATAGTTCATTGGGATCAAGTTCACCTTTTAACTTTACTACTGATGACTTAATAAGTTTAAATAAAACTATTAATCAATTTAAATCATTAATTACTATTCCTTATGGCCAAATATTTATTGGGAATTGTGCTGTTTACCTTATAGGTGTACTTGTTTTATTCGTTTGTATATACTTAGGAATAAATATTCTAGTAAAATCAAAATGCTCAGCATTCACAATATTTAAGGTTATAACAATTTCTACTTTACCTATTTTTACATGTGAAATTATATCTATCTTAGTTTCTTATTTCTCTTTATACTTAGGCATAGGTTTCTTAATTTTAGGAATATTAATTGCGGTTATTACCTTAGCTATTATAGTTAAAGAAAGTTTGCAACTAAAAGCAGATTTATGTGTTTTGGTTGCATCTATAGCCTCTTTAATTACTTTTGTAGCATATTATATATCAGTTCAAAATTTTATTACTTCTAATTTAGTAACTGTAATTAAATCAACAATTAACCTATATAGTAACTAATTATTTAATTAACAATAGAAGATTGGAGGACTTAAATTGAAATTTTGCACTAAATGTGGCAACGAAATTACAGACGAAAAACTTTTTTGCACCTACTGTGGTAATGACTTAAGAGGCGACGATACTAACAAGCCTGATTCAGTTGATGCTACTAATTCGTTCAAAAAAATTAATTTAGATAAAAAAAATGATCAAGTTGAAAATAAAGATTCAAACGAAAAAACTGATTCAAATGATAATATGGATTCAGTTGATGATACAGAATCAAGTAGTAAAACACCTATAGATAATAGTGCTTCTAATACTAAAATATCAAAACAGTCTAAGATAGTTATGATACTAATTGTTTTCCTAATAATAGCATCAGTCGTGATTATTAACGTTGGCAATTCTTTATCCGATCCAAATAAACTTGTAACAAGATTTGAAAAAGATGTTGCTTCTAATAATGCTTCTGATTTAGCGACTATACTATCCTCTAATGATTCAAGACTTAAAGTAGATAGTAAGAGCATCACCCCATTATTATCTTATTTTAAAAGCACTCCAGCATATTTTAATGATGTGGTTGAGAATTTAAAAAATGATGCCCTTAGTCCCAAGGATATTAAAAATCTTAGCATAACATCAGGCAATACGCTCACTTTAACTAAAAGTGGGAAAAGCTTTTTAATTTTTTCTAAATACAAAATTAACATTAAACCTTCTTTTATTAAAATAACATCTGCAGTTAAAGATGTCACTTTCTCAATTAACAATATTGAAATAGGTAAAAGCGATACTGATAATTCTGCTAAAGAATTTGGACCATACATTCCTGGCAATTACTCAATATTGGCTAATTATAAAGGAAAATATATTACTTTAAATACACCTTATCCTGTAAATCTTGTATCTTCTAATAATGGGATAACAGAATTAAGTGTATTTGATGATTTGAGTTACTTAAATATAACATCTGATAACCCTAGTGCTGAAATCTATATTGATGGAAAAAACACAAATGTGCAGGTTAAAGATGCTTCTCACTTTGGGCCTATAAAAAGTTCATCAAAAATATATGCTACATATGTAGAAAACGGTAGAACCTTTAAAAGTGAAGAATATCCAGTTTCAACTGGTGACACAGAACTTTATTTGAGTTTTGAGAATTCTACCAATGAATTAGATGATGCTAAAAATCAAGTAAAGGATCTTTTAGGCAATTATGCCTATTCATTAACACAGGGTATTAATATAAATAATGTATCATTAATTGACCCTTATGTAGCTTATGGAAGTCAACTATATAGTCAACAACAAACATATATTCCAACTACCTACGTAGCTGGAATACAAGAAGAAGTTATTTCAACTGATATTACTAATTACAACATTAGTGATGATAACAAATCTGGAAGCATAACTAGCTCTGAAGTTTATACCATTACACCTAGCGATGGTATCGCTTATAATAAATCTTTTAGTTATGTGTATCAGTTTAAATACAATGAATCTACATCTAGCTATCAATTTACAAGCATCAATAAAGCAAAATAAAGAAATAGCTGTAGCAATTTAATTTTGCTACAGCTATTTCTTTATTTTTAATTTATTTATGTTTGTCTAATAAATATTTACGTGTTATATCATAAATATTTTATTCTTTTTCTATCTCTGTATCATCGTATACAAAATTACAAGGATTACCTTCACAATTTAAAACCTCTTCATCATTTTCACCTGTATATATTTTTTTATTACTTACGTCTTTTCCAAGTTTCTTTGCCCAGTATTCTTCTGCTTCATCTTCCATTTTTTCAAGTCTAGTATAATAATCTGGATATTCTGATAAATGTGCAAGTGCTATTTTGCCTGTAACTAATGAATCATTATCTGTAACATTTGTATCAGGATCTATACTGCCATGTTCTAGTTCAACCATCATACCAATTTTAAATTGTTCTACATTAAATTTGCTCCAATTTATCCCAAGCGATTCGCCGATTTTCTTAGCTTCAGAACTTGTAAATGTTTTGTTTTTTGACATATAATCACCCTCCGTTATTCTATCTACATTATTAGTATTGCTTAATTTCATTTTAATATATCACTTTTCATTAATTAGAATATTTTTTCTTCATTATAACATCTATATTGCTATACTCCAACAACCTTCAACAAATGGTTTTCTTATTCTAACCCAAAAGAAAATCTAGCATTATTTCAGCTAGATTTAACCTAATATTCTTGTTATCCATCCTATAATATTATTAATACATCTTTACCACTTATTTAAAACATCTATCACATAATTAATCTCGTCTTCACTCATTCCATACCACATTGGTAAACTTAATACAGTCTTCGAGATTTCTTCGGCTATTGGAAAATCGCCAATCTTATAGCCTAAATCCTTATAAGCCTGTTGTAGATGTAAAGGTATTGGATAATGAATTAAAGTTCCTATTCCTTTATCTTTTAAATACTGCTGTAATTCATTTCTGTATTCGGCTCTCACAGGAAATACATGCCATATGGAATCCTTAACTAAATTCACATCTGGAAGAATTAATTTACTGTTATTTATTTTTTCAATATAGAACTTTGCGATTTTTCGTCTATCATTATTCCATTTATAAAGATTTTTTAGCTTTACTATTAAAAATTCCGCTTGTATTTCATCCAATCTTGAATTAACACCCTTATATTCATTGTGATATTTAATATTTGAACCATAGTTTCTTAAAGCCCTCACTTTTTGTGCCAAAACAATATCATTGGTGAGAATAGCTCCACCATCACCTAATGCTCCCAAATTTTTTCCTGGATAAAAACTAAAACCAGCTGCATCACCAAGGCTTCCTATTTTTTCACCCTTATACATAGCTCCATGAGCTTGCGCTGCATCTTCTATAAATTTCAGATTATATTTTTTACATAACTCTTTTACTTTATCAGCCTCTATAGGCCTTCCATATAAATGAACAGCAATAATTGCTTTAGTTCTTTTTGTAATAGCTTCTTCAATTTTATTTACATCTATATTAAATGTTCTGATATCTGGCTCCACCAAAACTACCTTGGCTCCAACATTCGAAACTGCTAAAGCAGTTGCTATATAAGTATTAGATGGCACAATCACTTCATCACCTTCACCTATATCATAACCCCTTAATATAAGGCAAAGCGCATCTAATCCATTGCCACAACTTATACAATAATCAGTATTGCAATACTTTGAAAAATCCTTTTCAAAATTTTCTACGCTTTGTCCCAATATAAACCAATTTCTATCATATACTCTTTTAAAAGATTCTATAATCTCATCTCTTATTTTGCTATGCATCGGTTCAAGATTTAAAAATGGTACTTCCACCCTAATCACTCCCTAATATCTTTTGACTGCCTCTTGCATATAAAAGTCAAAATTCCTTATATAATCATTTTCATTATAATAATCCGATGCAAGTACCAAAAGAACAGCACCCTCACTAAAGTCACACATTTGTCTCCATATATAAGGTCCAATATACAAACCAACTGATGTATTATCTAATATATATTCACTCTCTTCTTTTGGGTTTTTTACCTTTATTTTAACAGAACCATTAAGACATATGAGTACTTGATGAAGTTTCCTATGTGCGTGAAAACCTCTTTCAATTCCCTGTGGTACTTTGGTAATATAATATATACGCTTTATATCAAAAGGAACATCCACCGTTTCCTCTATAGGTGTTAAATCACCATATTTACTACTTATATTCATAAATTTAAGTAATGAACAATTATACATGTTGCCGCTCCTTAATATTAGTGTTTAAAGCTTTCTAAAAACTTTTTTAAATAGTCTTCGTCTAATTCAAAACTGTCCTGATAATAAACAATACTTGTATTATAATGAATTTTTGCGTCTAAATAATAACACTCTTGTCCTAATATACCAGCAATATTGGAATAACAGGTAAGTTTTATTTCTTTAGGTAAAATGCATATTACTTTTGCATTTTTATTAGCGAACAAAATATTTGTAAATCCAGCGCCACTTGCACCAGCTATGAATTCAGCTTCAGAAAAAGTCTTTAATTGATCCTGAAAAGACATTTCTTCTGGATATATTACTTCATAACCATACTCTTTAAAAATTTGTTCAATTCTATTTTGATTAGTTACTCTAATTAGACTACAATTTCTCCTAGATATAAATAATTTTCTTGTTATATTATTATTAATGGATAACTTATCATGAAGCAGTCTTACCGCTACTTCATTAATTATATAATCATCATATCTTATCAATACATCTTTTTTAAAATTCATAGGTGAAATAATTAAGTCTGACAAATATACTAATTTTTTAATATTATAAGAATATCCTTGTTTTAAATAAATTATTTTCCTACCATGTAAATTTAACATATCTAATTCATCTTTGAAGGATTGAATTCTAAGACATCTTTCATCAACTAATATTGGGACTTTATTGTATTCTCCTAAGTCATCAATTAGACATAATTTAGACAATGATTCCAAATTAAAATGGAAATAATTAAAAGATGCATTTGCTATAAGCATAATTCCTTCTTCAATTATCTTAGTTGAATTGTTATAACAAACAGAGGTAATATTCTTATCCACAAAAAGTGCATTACCACATATTAGTTCAAATCTGTTTTCATCATCCATCAGTGGTAAATCATAAATACAGTTATCATTTTCATCAAAAATTATACTATTTCCCCCAATTATATTTACATTATAAAGTTCCGCTATATAAGTTTCGGGATACTTAACATATACATAATTATTGACTTCAGGATTATCTCTGTAATCTGGTATATAAATTTTCTGAGTATACTCTTTTTGTTGAATAGAATATTTAAAATTATGGATATTACAATATTCTTTACATGAAATATTCTTTAAGTTCTTTTCAATGTTCATTTAGTGATTCCTCCCTTTTTAACCATTGCTTATATCCTAGCTTCTCCCATGGCATTCCCCTAGAAAAAGTATACTTCCAGGGATAAACTTGCTGCCCCGTCTGCTTATTTCTTATCTCTTGTATTTGAGATTTCTTCTTTGCTGGATTACCAACTACCAATGTTTCTTTTTCTACATTTTTACTTACCACACTTCCTGCTCCAACTAATGAATTCTCACCTATATTTACTCCAGGTAAGATTATGCTACCAGCAGCAATTGCTGCATACGCTTCTACTGTAACTCCTATTATGGTTCTAGACGGAGGTGTTGGATCATTAGTTAATATAACATGAGGGAAAATCCACACATAATCTTTTATTACACTTTTTTCTCCCACAAATACGTTACTATGCAGGCTAACATAATTACCTATGCTACAATCTTCTTGCACATCACACAAGGTTCCAACTCTAACGTTATTTCCTATGATTGACCTTTCTCTTATAGTTACCCTGTGCCCAGTTTGAAAATTACTTCCTATAGTTGTTTCACCATAAACAATTGTGTCGCTCCTAATTAATGCATTTTCTCCAATTACTAAAGGATGAACCTTGTTTATTCTATCAGAATAGAAATCCATTAAATATTCTCCAATAATACATCTAGCTCCAATATAACTTCCTTTTTTTATATGAACATTATCTCTTAATATTACCCCGTAATCTATATAACAATTGTCTTCTATTATTACATTATCACCAATAATTACATTTTCTTTGATCATTGCACTATTTGAAATCATACAATTATTCATTCAATCACCCTCAAATTGATTTAAAAACTTTCTTAGATATTCTTCATCTAATTTAAAACTATTTTGATAATACCTAAATGGTGTTTCTTTAGAAAGCAGAGCATCTAAAAAATAACACTGTTGCCCGAGTATTCCTGCTATATTTGAAATCCAAGGCCATTCTATGGCTTTTGGTTGTATACATATAATTTTTGCATTATTATTAGCAAATAAAATATTAGTGAATCCTGCACCATATACCCCAGCTATAATTTTAGCTTCAGAAAACAATTTTAACTTTTCAGCAAAAGACATAAGTTCTGGAAAAATCATTTCATATCCATTATCTACAAAAATTTGTTCGACTATATCTTGATTTTCAAGTCTTGGGTTACCTGATGCTTTCCTAGAAATAAATACTTTTCTAAATATATTACTTTTAATTGATAAATTTTCATTTAACAATTTGATACCTAGGCTATTAAAGACACAGTCTTTATTTTTAAGCGAATAACCCTCTTTAATCTGAAAAGGATAAATTCCTAAATCTGAAATATATGTTAATTTTTTTATATTATAAACAGACCCTTTTTTTAAAACAACAATTTTTCTTACATTCTTATTTAGCATTTCTAACTCTTCCATAAATTGAGGTGTATTAGTACAAATTTCATCTATCAATATTGGAACATTATCGTATTCATTTATTTCATTAATAAAACATAATTTAGATAACACTTCTGTATGAAAATGAGAAAAATTATAAGAACAAGCTCCTATAAGCATTATTCCTTCATCAACAGTTTCAATTGGTTCATTATAGTTAATACAAGTAATATTTTTATCTACATATGTTGTGTTATTACATTTTAAATCATATTTATTTTCATCATCATTAAATGGTATATCATATATACCATAATTATTACCATCAAAAATTATATAATTTTCACCAATTATATTTACATTATTTAAATCAGCTATATAAATTTCAGGATACTTAACATTTATATAATTATTAGCTTTAGGATTTTCTCTGTAATCTGGTGTATAAATCTTCTGATAATCTTCCTTTTGTTGCAACGAATATTTAAAATTATGAATATTGCAGTATTCTTTACATGAAATAGTTTTTAATTTTCTTTCAATGCTCACAAATTAAAACCTCCTTTTAGCTTTAAAATGTCTAATATATTTTCTTCTACTTGTAGGTTACATCCTTGATTGTATTCACATAAGGAAATATTTCCTTTTCTTTAACTAGAACTAAATCATCATTATAAATTTTATCATTCTTATCATCTCTATTAAATGAGATACCTCCCTTTCTGTACTTAACAATATATTGTGGTAGAAATCCAATACTACATCCATTCCTTGATAAATACAGCCATCTTGGATAATCCTCTAGCAACTTATATTCCTCATCATACATACCATATCTATCTATAAGTTCTCTTTTATAAGACATACCAGGCGCAGGTATAAAATTACCAGCACACAATAGTCTATAACAATCAATAGGGTTCCCATGTATTTGTTTAATATATTGCCATGTAGGAGTTGTTAATAAGCATTCCTTTAATTGTTCATCAAACTGCGCTACATATCCGGCTAATACCAAATAATTTGATTCTAAAAAATATTTTACAATATTACTTATAACCTCAACATCAAATAGTACATCATCACAAGCAAGGTTAATAAAATAATTACCACTAGCTAAGCTAATTGCTTTGTTTAAATTCTTAACTGTTCCTAAATTGTTTGAATTTTGATTTATTACATAATTAACCATATTTCCTTTTTTATTATCCAGTATAAATTGTTCTATTTCATCTTTCTTAAAGTCGCTAGAAAAATCATCGCTTATAATAATTTCAATCTGCTGGTAATTCTGCTCTAAAATTGAATTTAGACATTCTTTCATATATTTTAAATTATTATAAGATAGAACCAATACACTGACTAGATTGCTATTATCCATAAATCAATCTCCTTTCTTATTCATTATTTTCGTTTAAGAAAGATTCGATCTTCTCACAAAGTTTTATCCATTCAAAGTTCTCTTTTGTATAAATTTGAATATCCCTGCATACTGTTTCTAGTCTTGCTTCATTTAAGCAAACTGTTATCATTTCACTTGCAAGAGCTACATGATCATTTATAGGAAACACACTCCCATATTTTTTGTCATCAGTGATATCCCATGCAGGATCTATATCTGACGAAATTATATAGCAACCTTTATTAGCAGCTTCTCCAAATACATTTGGGAATCCCTCACATCTTGAAGTAAGACAGAAAATTTTTGCCTTTTTATACTCTTCCTCAATTAATTCTCTATCGTTAATTCTTCCGGTAAAAATAATTTTATCTTTTAATTCTGGATTAGTCTCTATAAAATTATAAACATATGCTTGAAAATATGGTTCTATACTCCCTATAAGTTTTAACTTCCAGTTTGTTAGATTTGGGGATGCTAATTTAAATGCCTCAAGCAAAACTTCTGTGGCTTTTTCATAAGTTCCCAATCTTCCTACCGTAATGATTGTATTTTCTTTCTCTTTGTATTCGATATTTCTAGTAATACCCGCGTTATAATACCCATTTGGTATATATTCAATTTTTACTGGCCAATTTTCATAGAGTGTATTTTTAAGGTTTTTACATTCCACCGAAATAAGAGCACACTGATTCAGCAAATCAGTATTCTCCTGACCAAGTACTATTCTTCTTAACCAATGTATATTTAAGTCAAGTTTCAAATAAATTTTCCCTTTTGGATTAATTGATTTATACCTTTCTATCATTCTTAAATTAAAATCATAATAACCTATAAGCAATAGAACATCCGTATTTTCCAAAGCATTATTAATAATGGCATCATCAACTGCATAAATCATTGTGATATTTTCCTTTGTTACTTCATCATAATTTTCTTGATTTTTATTACATAAAATCGAACTGTTGTAGTTTAAATATTTACTAAATATCATAGTAATTATGCCCAAATCTTTACATAATTCCACATCTACAAAACTTGGCCAGTATAAGGTAAAATTTTTTTTCATTTTAATTATCATTCCTTTCTCTAAGCTTTCAATATCCGTTTGGATTGTTAACTTGAAAACGCCAAGCATCAATACACATATCTTGAATATTTTTTTCTGCACTCCACTTTAAAATAGTTTTTGCTTTTATAGGGTTTGCATAACATTCCGCTATATCTCCCAATCTAGGTTCTGATATTACATATGGTATTTTTTTATTAGTAGCCTTTTCAAAGTTTTTAACTACATCTAAAACACTATATCCCACTCCAGTTCCAAGATTATAAGACTGGATATCTCTACTTTTCGCAATTTTTTCCAAAGCTTTTAAATGTCCCTTAGCAAGGTCTACAACATGAATATAGTCTCTAACTCCTGTGCCATCATGTGTAGCATAATTACCACCAAATATACTTAATTTATCTCTTATGCCCACTGCCACCTGAGTAATAAATGGCATCAAATTATTTGGTATGCCATTTGGATCTTCACCTATTCTTCCGCTTTGATGAGCACCTATAGGATTAAAATATCTTAATATAGCTATACTCCACTCTTTATCTGATGCATAAATATCTTGAAGAATTGTTTCTATCATTAACTTAGTTCTGCCATAAGGATTAGTAGCACTTAGAGGAAACTGTTCGCTTATAGGAACACTCTTTGGCATTCCATAAACAGTTGCAGAGGAACTAAAAACTAATTTTTTAACATTGTGTTTTTTCATTTCTTCACAAAGTATAAGTGTACCTGTAATATTATTATGATAATAAAGAATTGGTTTTTTTATAGATCCCCCTACGGCTTTAAATCCAGCAAAATGTATTACAGCTTCTATTTTATTTTCAGAAAAAATCTTTTCTAAAATAACTTTATCTAAAATATCTGCCTCATAAAATTTTAAATGTTTTCCTGTTATTTCTTGAACTCTCTTTAATGATTCTGCTTTACTATTAGAAAAATTGTCCACAACTATAACCTCATATCCTGAATTTAATAATTCAACACAAGTATGGCTTCCAATATAACCTGCTCCTCCTGTGACCAGTACTTCCATAATAAATCTTCTCCTTTTGAATTATAATTTTCATACAATTCATCATATGGATATGGGAAATAATAGTTCCTAGTCATATTATTCATCTTTTAATTGCATCCCACTATAAACTCTTCTGAAACTTAGCTACATATTCATAAGATAAGAAATATCCTTTCATCTCAGGTCCTACAATGTTACAAATATTATCTAATAACTTATCATCTTCTGGTGCTAATTCATTGTAATAATGAAATACAAATGGATTAGTATATCCACACTCGTCAAATATTTTGTATATATCTGTTAAAGTAAAAAATTTATTATTGCTTCTATCTAAAATTGAATTTTTATCATACATAAAACTTCCACTTAATAACCCTTTTATAACTGAGACATGCATTACGTTGGGAATGGTTGCAATTATATATCCTCCAGGCTTTAAAAATTTTTTCACTTCATTTAAAAGTTTAAAGGGATCCTTACTTTGTTGTAGTCTATTTCCAATAATTATATAGTCAAAAAAATTTGTTTTATCTTTTTCAAAGCTCATATTATAATTTTCTTCAAAATCCTCTGTCATTGTTTCTAAAATTTTCTCACCTAGCTTTGCTATATTATGATTTGTTTCTATACCATATATCTTAGAATTAGGGTATTTATATTTTAATTTAAGTAGCGTTGCCCCAAGTCCACAGTCAAATTCGAGTATAGTAAATTCATTTTCTTTTGGCTCATTTATACGCTCTAATATGTCAAATTTTACTGTATTACTTACGTTAGAATTAAAACCCCACTTATCTTCAAGTTTTTTACGATTTACAGTTAGAATATTGCTAAATTTAGTATAATCTTTTTTGAAAGATGAACTACCAAAGTGGTGTATGAAACTATCATTACACAGCATCATCTTGTATCCTGCTTCTATAATTCTCATGCTTAAATCATCATCTTCAAAATTTCCAGGTGAAAACCTTTCATCCAAAATGCCAATTTTATTAAGAACATCCCTTTTTATAAGCATACAAAATGCCACAAGTCTAACTTTTTCTTCCCACTTATTTGGATTTGAAATATTAATAACTTCTGCAAATGGAATCATATCTTTAACATCAATATAAGGCACACTTATAGACTGATAATTAGAGCAACTGTTAGTTATAGAAGCAACTCCTCCAATTTTATCATCACTATATATACATGTTTTAAGGTTATCAAGCCACCTTGGAGTAACTACAGTATCATTATTTAATAACAAAATATCATTTTCTTTTTCTGCAGCTGCTATCCCAATATTACAGCCTTTTGGAAATCCTACATTTTCATCATTTAAAATAGCCACTATATCCTTCTGATCTTTAAGCCACTGTCTTGTTCCATCAGTAGAATTATTATCCACTACAATTATTTCATAGGTATTCTCTTTAGTGTATTTCCTTATGCTATCAACACATATAAGGTTATAAACGAGATTGTTGTAAGTTAGAATTATTATAGAAGTTTTTCTACTTTTAATCATTACTTTATCCCTTCCTCTAACACTTAGTGCTACAAATTATGCTCCAATTACATAATATTCAGAGTATTAAATAATGTACCTGTCCTATTTCCAAATACTTATTTATGTTTCTATAAAATATAATATAATAGGCATTTTTCTTTTTTATTTATAAATATGTTTCCTATTTTAAACCATAGCATATTATATAATGTAGATTTTTTTTAGGAGGTTTATATGGTAACTATAAGTTTATGTATGATTGTAAAAAATGAAGAAGATGTCTTAGGTAGGTGCCTTGAATGTGTTAAGGATATTGTTGACGAAATAATCATAGTAGATACTGGCTCATCCGATAAGACAAAAAAAATTGCTTTAGAATACACAGACAAAGTATTTTATTTTAAGTGGATTGACGATTTTTCTGCCGCTAGAAATTACTCTTATTCTAAAGCCAAAATGGATTTTATCCTTTGGTTAGATGCCGATGATGTCATTTTAGAAGAAGACATAAAAAAATTCAAACAACTTAAGCAAGACTTAACTCTAGATGTGGATCATGTAATGCTAATGTATAACGTAGGTTTTGATGCAAATGGAACAGTTACACTATCATATTTTAGAGAACGCTTATCAAAACGTACAAATAATTCTAAATGGTCGGAACCTGTTCATGAATGCCTAATAATGGGAGGCAATATTAAAAACCTAGATGCTTGTATAACACATAGAAAAGAACATGCAGCAGTGCAAGGTAGAAATATATCTATATATAAGAAATTATTATCAGAGGGAAAATCTTTGAGTCCAAGAGGCCTCTTTTATTATTCCAGGGAATTATTTCAAAATGGATTTATTGAAGAAGCAATAAAATACTTCAATGAATTTTTAGACTCAGGAAAAGGCTGGGTAGAAGATAATATAAGTTCTTGCTTTGATCTTTCTAAATGTTATAACATTGTAGGTGATAAAGAAAATATGCTTAAAATATTACTTAGAAGTTTTGAATATGATACTCCAAGGGCTGAAATATGCTGTAATATAGGAACTTATTATTTTGAATCCGGAGACTATAACAAGGCTATCGTCTGGTATAAGATTGCAGCAGAACTCGATAAACCAATTAATGGATGGGGCTTTATATCGCATGATTTTTGGGGTTATATACCCAATATACAGCTATCTGTTTGCTATGACAGAATAGGAAATAGAGATGAATCAATTAAATATAATGATAAAGCTGCACAGTTTAAGCCTAACTCTCCAGCTATAATTGCAAATAGGGATTATTATAAAAGAACTGCTGTATAAGTTATCATTTTATAAATACATTCTAAATATGGGGGCAAAATTTTATGGGAGAACCCGCAATAATTAGTAATAGCCCAGCATCAAAATTATTCTATAGTTTTGGTAACAATTCTATAATTCTAGAAGATTATAAAATAAGTAATTTTAGCTATACTTATATCGGTACTGGCACCTTTGTAAAAGATAATTGTTGGCTTAACATTTGCTCATATGAGAATAATAATTCACCTAAAATTGTTATAGAAGATGGATGTCAAATAGGAAGTCGTTTTACATTTTCTATTGCTAATAAAGGTACTATTGAAAAAAATGTTATAATTGCACCTAATGTTTATATATCAGACTGTAGTCACAATTATGAAAGTATCGGCATTCCAATTATGCATCAAGGAATAACTTCAATAACAAATGAAATAGTAATTGGAGAAGGTTCATGGATAGGTGTAAATGCCTCAATTGTTGGTGATGTCCATATTGGACGTGGCTCAGTAATTGCTGCGAACAGTTTTGTTACAAAAAACATTCCTGATTACAGCATTGTGGCTGGAAGTCCTGCTACAATAATTAAAATGTATGATACTATAACGAAGAAATGGATTAGAACTCGAAGTGATACTGACATAAAAAAAGTGTTAGAGGATAGAAAAAATAACCCGATAATAATATAATGCAATATATCAACTTATGTATACTATTAATAAAAATATTGATTGTTCCATTATAATAAAAAAAGCTTACCCTGTAATAATTACAGGTAAGCTTTATCTCATTTTATATTATTTGCAAAGAAGCTATCTATGCTTTTTATCATATATTCTAATTTTTCCTTTGTTATTCCTGGATATACCCCTAAGAAAAATGTTCTATAAAGAACGCCATCTGTGTATTTTAAATTTCCTGGTACTCTGTATTTTATATCCTTGTACCCTGGTTGTTTTAGAATATTTCCAGCAAATAGCATTCTAGTTTCTATAAGTTTTGATTCAAGATAAGTAACAAAATCTTTTTTACAAAACCTAGCAGTCTCTCTTATCGTAATTGGTATTGCAAACCAGGATGGATCAGCTTTAGGTAAAGATCTTGGCAATATAAACACATTCTCATATCTTTTAAAGCATTCATATAACCTATTAAAATTATTTTTTCTTGCCTTCGTAAACTCCGGAAGCTTTTTTAGTTGTTCAGTTCCCATTGCACATTGAATATCTAATGGTTTTAAGTTATAACCAATATTATTATAAACATATTTGTGATCATACCCATCTGGTAATCCATCAAACTTATAATCAAACCTATGTCCGCAGGCACCTTTACCACTAACTTCACCAGTTTGACAAAAACACGCCCTCCCCCAATCTCTTATAGAAAGCGCTGCTTTATATAACTCATTAGAATTTGTACATATTGCACCGCCCTCACCCATTGTAATATGATGAGCTGCATAAAAACTATTAGTTGAGAAATCTCCAAATGTCCCACAAAGTTTTCCATCATAACTTGAATCTAATGCATCACAAGTATCCTCCACTACATATAAGTTATGCCTTTTAGCTATATCCATTATCTTATCCATCTCAGCAGGATTACCTAACGTATGAGCAAAAATTATAGCCCTTGTTTTATCAGTTATAGCCTCTTCTATTTTACTAGCGTCAATATTATATGTGTCTTCTTCTATATCAACAAATACAGGTATTAACCCATTTTGAATTATTGGATTTAGTGTGGTAGGAAAAGCCATTGCAGTAGTTATTACTTCATCACCAAACTTCATTGGATTTTTGATTGTCTTAGAACAAAGTGCAGAAACTGCAATTAAATTAGCAGATGAACCTGAATTTGTTACTAAACAATACTTTACCCCAAGGTATCTTGAAAAGTTATCGCAAAACTCTATTCCCTTAACCCCAAGTGTTAACCAGAAATCTAATACTGAATCTACAACCGCAACCATTTCATTCTCATCATATACACGCCCTGCATAATTTACCTTTGTCTTCCCTGGTATGAAATCTTTCTTTTGTTCTCGAATCTTATATAGTTCCTTTACTTTGGAAAGTATCTCATTCCTTATTATCTTTTCATCTTTGATATTAATCGCCCCCTATTTGCACTTATACATATCAATTATCATATTTTCTTTAAGTTCCTTTCTATCTAAAAGAGGTTCTTGGTCTTCTATTGGTTTGCCTATACCCAATTTGGGAATTACATAAGTTATATTTTTAAGTTCTACCTCTATAACATAGCTTTCATTATCATTTAACTTTTCTTTTAATTCATCCATACCACTTTCATTACTTATTTTAAATGATTTTATACCATAAGCCTCACTAATTTTTACAAAATTCGGGACAGAATATCCCTCTATAGTTCCATAATAATTTGATTCAAAATACAGTTCTTGAAAATGTCTAATCATTCCTAATGCATTATTATTCATAATGATAATTTTTATAGGTATTTTTTCACAAACTATAGTTTGTAGCTCTTGAATATTCATTTGAATACCCCCATCGCCAGTTATAGCAACTATTTTATAATTGGGTCTTGCATACCATGCTCCTATAGCTGCCGGGAGTCCAAAACCCATTGGTCCCATTCCACCCGCATTTAATAATCTTTGATTCTTTTTCAGTTTCAAAGATTGAGAAGCCCAAATTTGATTTTGACCTATATCTAAAGATATTATAGAATTTGGATTTAGCATTTCACTTATTTTATTCATAAATTCATTAGGGTTTATAACATTTGTATCCTTATGAGTCTCATATGATGGATACCTTGCTTTGTAGTTGTTTATTTTATCTATCCAAGCTGTAAAATCAAATTTATAATTAAATTTTAATAAAGAATTATTCAATTCACTTATAAATAAATTCAGGTCACATATTATGCTTAAAAATTCCTTTACCTTGATATTAAGTTCATTCTTATCTATATCTACATGAACTATTTTAGCCTCTCTTGCAAAACTATCAGCTATGGAACTTGTCTGTCTTGAGGTTAACCTAGAACCTAGAACTATTAACAAATCACAATTCGCAACCGCTAAATTAGAATACCTATTTCCATATGATCCCATATAACCAACGTAACATGCGTGGTTGTGATTTATACAATCTATTCCCATTAAGGTGCAAGCTACAGGGATGCCCGTTATCTCAATAAGTTTTTCAATGTTTTTACTTGCATTTGCAAGTCTGATACCTCCACCTGCAAGTATCATAGGTCTTTCACTGTTTTTTATCAGCTCTATTAATTCATTAACATCTTTTAAGTAGACCTTATCATTTATTATTAGTCTATATTCCTCTGATTCATAAAAACTTATTAGTTCTTCTGGATCAATTTCTGCACGTTGTATATCCATTGGCAAATCTAATAAAACAGGTCCTGTTCTACCTGATCTTGATATATATAAAGCCTTCTCTAGATAAAATCTTATGTCTTTTGCATCAGTAACCATAACTGCGAACTTAGTTATAGGTTTTATTATACTTACTATATCAGTTTCTTGAAATCCTTCTTGTCTTATATCATTTGACCTCTTATATTCATAGGTATTAACTTGACCAGTTATATACAAACAGGGAATAGAATCAAAAAATGCACTTCCTATTCCTGTTATTAAATTTGTGGCACCTGGACCACTAGTGGCTGTGCATACTCCTATATTTCCACTAACTCTCGCATACCCCTCAGCCGCAAAGGCTGATGCTTGTTCATGATAATTAGATATATATTTAATCCCCTCTACTTTATATATCGAATCGACAAAATGAGTTATGGCTCCACCTTGATACCCAAAAACTGTTGTAACTCCATTATCCTTTAAAACCTCAACAATATAATCTGATAACTTCATAGTATTTACCACCTACCTATAAAATTGTAAATTATCTTTAAACCAATCTATTGTATTATTTAGTCCCACTTTTATTTCAACTTTAGGATCCCAGTTTAGTTTTTCATTAGCTTTTTTAATATCACTAACCCACATTTGTGGTTCATATTGCCTATCCAAATTATTTTCCCAATGAATACTTACATGCTTACCAGTTAAATTGATTATATTACTTACAATTTCATCAGTTGTATATTGTATTCCACTTCCTATATTAAATATTTCTCCATAAGAATTTACTTGCTTGCTTGAGTCTATATATGCATCAACAACATCATCTATAAATACGAAATCTCTCTTAGAATCTTTATTGGATAATTTAATTTCTTTTCCTAAAAGGCAAGCCATAATAACTGTAGGTATTAATCTAGTTTTAGCATCATAATATCCGTATGGTGAGAATAGTCTTAATGTAACTAAAGGTATATTATTAGTTTTTGCATAAGTACTGCATAAAATAGTACCAGCTGCCTTACTTGCTCCATACATATTATTAGGTGAAAGATTCATCCCCTCGCTCATTGGCTTAAACTTCTCACCATATTCAGAGGAGCTACTAGTATTAATAAACATTTCAATACCTTTCTTGGAAAATTCTCTAAATAAATTAAAGGTTCCAATAACATTTGTATTTATCACATCTTCTACTTTATTTTGATAATGATACCCACCATAAGTTGCTAGGTGATAAATCTTATCTACACTTATCTCACTCGCTAATTTAGATATTTTTTCACTATTGAGTAAATTCAAATTATGAATTTCTATATCCTTTAATGTGCCGCCCAGTCTCCACAAATTAGTAGCATCTCTTGTTATAATATGAATTTTACAGTTTTCTTTAAGTAGCCTTCGAGTTAAACAAGATCCTACAAACCCGCTAGCGCCTGTAATCAATACTCTCTTTTCCATATCAAATTACCTCTTAAATTGTTTTATTTACGTAACTTTTTATTTGACTAGCACATAGATCAAACACATCTTTATCATTATAATTTTTATACCAATCTACAGTAAGCTTTATTGCTTCATCTACATTTAATTTTGGGAACCATTTTAAATAAGTTTTTGACTTAGTACAATCCAATTTTAATATATTTGCTTCGTGAGGTTCATTTCCCATAAATACATCTTTGCATTTACCATGTCCCCACTCCTTTATTACTTTATCTACAATGTTCCCAACGGAAACTATAGAATCTGAGTTTGGTCCAAAATTCCAACCACTACAGTAACTAACACCATCTTCATACATCTTGGACGCAAGTAGTAAGTATCCACTTAAGGGCTCCAATACATGTTGCCAAGGTCTAATTGCCTTTGGATTTCTAATTTCAATATCCTTATTTTCTTTTAAAGCCCTTATACAATCAGGAATTATTCTATCCTTTGACCAGTCCCCACCGCCAATAACATTTCCTGCACGAACAGATGCTATAGCTTTGCCGTGAGTTCTATAATCTTTAGGATTTATAAATGAATTTCTATATGAATCTATAAGAATTTCGACGCATCCCTTACTAGAACTATAAGGATCATATCCACCCATTGGATCAACTTCTTTATATCCCCATATCTGCTCTATATTTTTATAGCACTTATCTGTAGTTACCATAATGGAAACTTTAACGGTCGCTGAATTTTTAATGCATTCAAGTACATTTAATGTGCCCATTACATTTGTCTCATAAGTCTCTTTTGGAATCTTATATGATTCTTTTACTAATGCCTGAGCTGCTAAATGAAAAACGATTTCTGGCTTATACATATTAAAAATATCTAAAAGCTTGTTATAATCTCTAATATCCCCTCTAACATCTATGACCTTACATTTTAATCCGCTAACAACAAAATTATCATCCATCGTATAGGGATCAAGTGAATATCCTATAACTGTTGCTCCTAATGCATTAAGCCAAATTGAAAGCCATGAGCCTTTAAAACCTGTATGTCCAGTAATTAAAACTCTTTTATCCTTGTAAAAGTTATTAAACAAATCTACTCCACTTCGCTCCATAAGTGCTCCCCCGTGTCCCATAGTTTATTTACCGTTTGAACATCTTTGATAGTATCTATAGCCACCCAAAAACCATTATGCTCATAAACCGCAAGTTGTTTATCTTTTGCAAGATTTTTAATAGGCTCTTGTTCAAAAAAGCAATCTTTACTCGGTAAATATTTAAACACTTCTTTATTAAATACCATAAATCCACCATTAACCCGATCCTTTAAAATAGGTTTTTCTTTAAAAGCCTTAATGATTCCGTCTTCAACCTCCATAACCCCAAAGGATGAAATAGGATTTACCCCTGTAAGTGTTCCTATTCTACCTTTTTTTCTATGAAATTCTAAAAGCTTTAAAATATTTACGTTGCTTAATCCATCTCCATAAGTAAACATAAATTCATCATCATCTATATATTTTTCTACTTGTTTTAATCTTCCACCAGTCAGTGTTTCATTACCTGTGTCAACAATAGTAATGTTCCATTTTTCCTCTTCCTTTGTATGATATTCTATTTCTCTATCACCACTTAAATGCAAAGTAAAATCATTATTTCTCCAGTACATGTCCATAAAATACTGCTTTATCATTTCTCCTTTGTACCCAACACATAAAATAAAATCATTAAATCCATAACTTGAATAACTTTTCATTATATGCCACAAAATTGGTTTACCGCCAATCTCAACTAAAGGCTTAGGCCGGTATTCTGTTTCTTCGCGCATACGTGTTCCTTTACCACCACAAAGTATTACTACTTTCATTTAATTTCACCACCATAATTAATTTAACAAATGCTCTTTCTATCTACACTATACTTTATGTGAATAACAAATAGAAAGTTCATAATAGTGAAGAAGTTTTTATACTATTTCAGCTTTTATACTTATTAATATAAATAGTGTGCCCTAAGATAAAGCATTAACTAAAATAATGTGTTGCACTAATTTGTACTAACTATAATATATTAATAAATATAGACTTTTTCAGGAGGCAAAATATGAAAGGTATTATTTTAGCAGGCGGATCTGGATCGCGACTTTACCCAATAACGAAATCAATATCAAAACAAATATTACCTATATATGATAAACCCATGATATATTACCCATTATCAGTATTGATGCTCACAGGTATAAAAGATATATTAATTATTTCAACGCCCAGAGATATCACTTGTTTTAAAGAGTTACTTGGTGATGGTAGTTTTATTGGAATTAATTTACAATATGCTGTTCAACAAAATCCTAGAGGACTTGCGGATGCATTTATAATAGGAGAACAATTTATAGGAAATGATAGGGTAGCTTTAATACTTGGAGATAATATATTTTATGGTTATAATTTTACGCAAAGGCTTAAAAGCGCTGCAAATAGAAAACAAGGAGCTACTATCTTTGGATACCATGTAAGTAATCCCAAAGATTTTGGAATAGTTGAGTTCGATGGAAATAATAATATAGTATCCATTGAAGAAAAACCTGAAGAACCCAAATCAAATTACGCTGTATGTGGTCTGTATTTTTATGATCATGATGTAATAGATATTGCTAAAAATGTTAAACCGTCAGCTAGAGGTGAAATAGAAATCACATCTGTGAATAATGAATATCTAAAAAGGAGAAAACTAAAAGTAGAGTTACTCGGTCGAGGCATGGCATGGCTTGATACAGGAACATATAGTGGACTTTTAGATGCTGCTAATTTTGTAGAAGCAATACAAACAAGGCAAGGATTATATGTAGCTTGTATAGAGGAAATAGCTTATTTAAATGGCTTTATAGATAGAAATCAACTCTTGAAAATATCTAAGCCCTTAATGAAAACACAATATGGAAAATATTTAATGGCGATAGCAAATGAAAAAACAAAACTCATTCCTAATATGTCACTATAGAAATTAATTATACATGGAGTATCTTAAATGACACTCCCTTTCTATTTGTAATACAAATACTTTAATAAGAGAGGCCTTCAAAATGTTATCGAAGGCCCCTTAAAGTAGCTTATTCTATTACATAATTAATTGCAGCAAATTAATTGTACCAAATTAATTCACCAACTCTCTGTGACACTAAATGATGCGTTGACAGTATTAGTACCCGAACCTGCTATTCTAACTACTGCTAACGTGACTATGGCATTATCAGGAAGGGCAAAGTTTAATAGTTCAGCAGTAGCTAACACTCTTGAATTTCCTCCTGTTCCTGAGATAATCCCTTGGAATATGACTTCTCCACCAGTAATTGTTGTAGAGGTTGTGTTTACTAAAAGAGCAGTTTCACTATCAGGAATTATGGTAGTAGCCGTTGGATAATTAACAAATGTGCCATTAACTGTACCTCCTAGCAGTACTTGGTAGCCTAAATCAGCAGAAGTTGCTATAAGGTTAATTTCTTCTAAATCAACTTCAACTGAGTTTGTTCTAGCTGAACCAGTTGGAAAAATCGTCTTTCTAGCAAATGATATAACAGGTGTCAAAGTAGTAGTTACATCACTAACGGTTCTTCGCTCCGAGGTTACTCTAAAGGTAGGTTCATATTTTCCTAAAATACTGTATTGTCTTCCTCCTACAAATAAATTAAAACTAGTACCTGTTCCAGCGTTGTTAATTTGTGCTCTTATGGGTTGATTTGGATCAGCAAAACTCGTTTGACCTATAGGTGAGAATCGATTAACCGTAATAACTTCTTGTGCTAAAGTAGTTGGGTCAGGTATTACTACCCTAAATTCGATGACGCCATACCCATACCAAGTAAACACAATTTGATATATATTTCCTTTAGAAAGTGTAAGTGTCACTCCACTTGGTCCTGTTCCATCTAATTTATCCACATTCCAGGCGGACTGATTAATTACAGTATCAACTCCTGCCCTCCTTATAGCAACAAAAATATTAGTGCTAGTTGCACCAAAAAAAACACCATTTTGATTATCAAATAACCCCCATCGAGCAATTTGATTTCCTGTTGGCAAAGTGGGTATACGAACACCAACTCCTACTTCTCCTGCATAACCAGGCTCATATCTTCCTCTCATTGCACTTTCTAAAATCGCAGAATCTGCTCCACTTGCCGTCGTATTAACACTATATTCTGTAGCCGTATTTGTAACTGTTCCAGCACCTGTTGTAATAATAACATCTCTTAAATCAGATACTCCATACACAGACGTTAATTCGACAATTGGAAATTTTGTTGCAACTTTTAACTCATTAAATTGCGAGCTGACTGTTGGACCAACACTTGATATAATAATATCAGACATTAAATTTCCTCCTTTTAAAATAGGGAGAAATTAATATTTCTATTTCTCCCTTTCTATCTTTATACTTATCTTTTTACCATTCCTCAGTAACTTGGAAAGTGGCTGAAACAGAATTACTTCCACCTGCCAAATTTAAAACGGCAAGTGTCACGAATTCAGTATCAGGCAGCTGGAAATCTAGTAAACTAGCTGATGCTAAAACACGATTGCTTCCATTAACGCCAGCCGCTAATCCTTGTATTAATACTTGACCACCTGTAATAGTAGTTAACGTACTGTTTACTTGCAGACCCGTCTCAGAAAGCGGAATATTAGTCGTTGCTGTCGGATAATCTGCAAATGCTCCATTGATTGTACCACCCAATATTATCTGATAAGAAATATCGGCAGAAGTCACAAGGTCAATTCCTTCTAGTTTCACACTGACAGAGTTCGTCCTTCCTGAACCAGCAGGGAAAAATGTTTTTCTCCTGAAAGAAATTATAGGAGTCAATGTTCCTGTAGCTGTAACCGTCCTTCTTTCAGATGTTATACGAAAAGTAGGGTTATAATTACCTATTATGCTATACTGTCTTCCACCAACGAATAAATTAAATGCGCTTGCTGTTCCATTATTAGAGATCTCTGCACGGAGAGGTAGGTTTGGATCGGTAAAACTCGTTTGCCCCGTTGGTGAAAATCTATTAACTGTAATAACTTCTTGAGCAAGAGTAGTTGGATCAGGTATTACCACCCTGAATTCGATAACACCATAACCATACCAAGTAAACACAATTTGAAATATATTTCCTTTAGAAAGTGTCAAAGTTGCTCCACTTGGTCCTGTACCATCTAGTTTATCCACATTCCATGATGACTGCGAGACAATAGTGTCAACGCCGGCTCTTCTAATGTCTATGAAAATACCATTCGCTACATTTTGACCGAAGAAAGCACCGTTTTGACCATCAAAGAGTCCCCATCTTGCCACTTGTGAGCCATTTGGAGCGGCTGGTAGACGTACACCTATTCCTACCTCGCCAGCATATCCAGATTCGTATCTTCCTCTTTCCGAACTTTCTAATGCTGCGCTATCTGCACCACTTGCTGTGGTAGTTAGTTGAAATTCTGTATTATTACTTCCTACTGTGCCTGTACCTGTTGTGGTAGTAATATCCCTTAGATTCGATAATCCATACACTGAAATTAATTCAATGATTGGCGTCCTTTGTGCTGTTCTTAATTCACTAAATTGCGAACTAACATCGGGGCCTACATTTGCTATTGTTGCTGCTGGATTGAACGTACCTGTAGCTCCTGTGATTCCAGTTTCTCCAGTTACACCCGTAGTTCCAGTTATACCTGTAATTCCAGTTTCACCTGTAGTTCCGGTTACTCCTGTAGCTCCCGTCCCACCCGTCAATCCAGTAATTCCAGTAGTTCCTGTTAAACCTGTAATTCCCGTTACTCCGGTTTCACCTGTAGCTCCGGTTAAACCAGTTACACCAGTGGTTCCAGTCAATCCTGTAACTCCTGTTTCTCCAGTGGCTCCAGTCAATCCTGTAATTCCAGTTAAACCAGTTACACCTGTAGTTCCAGTCAATCCTGTAGCTCCGGTTTCTCCTGTAGCTCCAGTTTCACCCATTAATCCAGTAATTCCAGTTTCTCCTGTGGCTCCTGTTATTCCAGTTAAACCTGTGACACCGGTGGTACCTGTTACACCTGTTTGGCCAGTTTCACCCGTTAATCCTGTAGTTCCAGTTTCTCCAGTTACCCCTGTGACACCAGTGGTACCAGTTACTCCTGCTACTCCTGTAACTCCTGTTTCACCTGTAGTTCCGGTTACTCCTGTAGCTCCCGTCTCACCCGTCAATCCAGTTACACCTGTTGCTCCAGTAGTTCCTGTTAAACCTGTAATTCCAGTTTCACCAGTAGTTCCCGTTGCTCCTGCTACTCCTGTAGCTCCCGTTTCACCCGTCAATCCAGTAACTCCAGTTAAACCTGTAACTCCGGTTTCTCCTGTAACACCTGTTATTCCTGTCACACCAGTAGTTCCAGTGACACCCGTAACTCCGGTTTCTCCTGTAGCTCCAGTTAAACCAGTTACTCCTGTAGTTCCAGTTTCTCCAGTTACACCCGTAGTTCCGGTTTCACCTGTAGCTCCGGTTAAACCAGTTACACCAGTGGTTCCCGTTATACCTGTAGTTCCGGTTACTCCTGTAGCTCCCGTTTCACCCGTGAATCCAGTAATTCCAGTTACTCCAGTTGTTCCAGTCAATCCTGTAATTCCAGTTTCTCCTGTAACACCTGTTATTCCTGTCAAACCAGTAGTTCCAGTGACACCCGTAACTCCAGTTTCTCCGGTTACACCTGTAGTTCCAGTCAATCCTGTAACTCCTGTTTCACCAGTAGTTCCTGTTTCACCAGTTGCTCCTGTCACGCCAGTAGTTCCAGTGACACCCGTAACTCCGATTTCTCCAGTTACACCAGTGGTTCCCGTTATACCTGTAGTTCCGGTTACTCCTGTAGCTCCCGTTTCACCCGTCAATCCAGTAATTCCAGTTTCTCCAGTTACACCCGTAGTTCCAGTTACTCCAGTTGTTCCAGTCAATCCTGTAATTCCAGTTTCTCCTGTAACACCTGTTATTCCTGTCAAACCAGTAGTTCCAGTGACACCCGTAACTCCGGTTTCTCCTGTAGCTCCAGTTAAACCAGTTACTCCGGTAATTCCAGTTTCTCCGGTTACACCTGTAGTTCCAGTCAATCCTGTAACTCCTGTTTCACCAGTAGTTCCCGTTACTCCAGTTACTCCTGCTACTCCTGTAGCTCCAGTTTCTCCAGTCAATCCAGTAATTCCGGTTTCTCCCGTCTCACCCGTCAATCCAGTTATACCTGTAGTTCCAGTAGTTCCTGTTGCGCCAGTAGTTCCTGTTAAACCTGTTACTCCTGTAGCTCCTGTGATTCCAGTTTCTCCAGTTACACCAGTGGTTCCAGTCAATCCTGTAATTCCAGTTAAACCAGTTACACCTGTAGTTCCAGTCACTCCAGTTATACCTGTGGCCCCAGTTTCGCCAGTTGTACCTGTAGTTCCAGTTATACCTGTGATTCCAGTTACTCCAGTTGTTCCAGTCAATCCTGTAATTCCAGTTTCTCCTGTAACACCTGTTATTCCTGTCAAACCAGTAGTTCCAGTGACACCCGTAACTCCAGTTTCTCCGGTTACACCTGTAGTTCCAGTCAATCCTGTAACTCCTGTTTCACCAGTAGTTCCTGTTTCACCAGTTGCTCCTGTCACGCCAGTAGTTCCAGTGACACCCGTAACTCCGATTTCTCCAGTTACACCAGTGGTTCCAGTTATTCCTGTAGTTCCGGTTACTCCTGTAGCTCCAGTTAAACCAGTTACTCCGGCAATTCCAGTTTCTCCAGTTACACCTGTAGTTCCCGTTACTCCTGCTACTCCTGTAGCTCCAGTTAAACCTGTAACTCCTGTTACACCAGTTTCTCCTGTTACACCAGTTTCTCCAGTTACACCAGTGGCTCCAGTTATACCAATAATTCCTATTGCTCCAGTTGTCCCAGTAGCTCCAGTGTTTCCTGTTGTTCCGCTTGTCCCTGTAACTCCAGTAGTTCCAGTTAATCCTGTTATACCTGTAGTTCCTGTTACTCCTGTAGTTCCAGTTATTCCAGTAACTCCAGTAACTCCAGTTTCTCCTGTTGCTCCGGTTAAACCAGTTACTCCTGTGGCTCCAGTTGATCCAGTCACACCAATGGTTCCTGTAACACCCGTAATTCCTGTTTCTCCAGTAGTTCCAGGTAAACCAGTTGTTCCGGTTAGTCCTACTATACCTGTAGTTCCTGTTTCTCCTGTGGCTCCAGTTACTCCGGTAATTCCTGTTTCACCTGTTACACCGGTGGTTCCAGTTATTCCTGTAATTCCAGTTTCTCCAGTTACACCCGTAGTTCCTGTAACACCAATAGCACCTGTTAATCCAGTAATTCCAGTTGTTCCAATTAAACCTGTAGCTCCAGTAATTCCTGTTAAACCAGTGGTTCCAGTCAATCCTGTAATTCCAGTTTCTCCGGTTACACCTGTAGTTCCTGCAACTCCAGTTACTCCGGTTACTCCTTTCGTTCCTGTGGCTCCCGTAACTCCCGTTGCTCCAGTTGAACCCGTTGTTCCTGTAGCACTAGTCGAACCTGTTGCTCCTGTTTCTTCTTGTATCTCACCTAATACTAAATTTGCTTTAATTGATACTAAAGTAGAACAAAATACACTACTAGAAGTAGTATTAATTAATCTTAATGCTACTGGAGCAGAATCAACTTGTATAATAGCGAAACCAACAACTTCGCCCGTTTTTATCGGCGAATTTCCTATTAAATTATCCCCTTGAGATGTTTGAATAGAAAAAGTTATATTATTTGCTCCTAAAGTTGACTGAGTTGCCACCCACCAGTTAATAAAGTATCTTCCTGCTTTGTTTATTACTATTTCACCAGTTACTGAGTTATAAACTATAGCTCCATAACTATTTACTAACGTGTCAAATATTACATTAGAATTTGCATTTACTGTTCCAGCTAATTGCCTTTGAATTTGAAGACCTATCGTGTCCAAATCGCATCTCTCCTTATTTGCAATAACTTATAATGCCATTGCTTATTTATACTATGCTGTTATACCATAATATGCGATTACATATTTATCCGACATTTAATTAAATAATCCCTTCTCTTAAATAAGACAGATAATATATGATTTTAACCTGTAGTATGAGGTCCTTATCCTAAAGAGAATTGAACATAATAATTAAGACATTGCTATTGACAATTAATATGAATGACAATACACACATTTTCAAACTAAACTTTATAGAAAAAACTGTTTCTAAAGGTGCTCACTCCCCTTAGAAACAGTCCTGATTTTAAACCTTAACTTTAAAATTATTATTTTCATCTTGATAATTATTGTAGATTACTTCTGCATGATCATTACTTTATAATTAAGAATAAATCGTCATAAGTCAGTAAAATTAAGTTATTCTTATACCTGCACTTCCATACCCAGATACAGTATTAACAAGTGATAATCCTGCAGCTGTTTCAGAGAATGCCATTAACAATCGAGTTTTGGAGGTTACTGGTATTGATAATCCAGTAATAACGCCATTACTAATTGCGCCTATTGCAATGATACCTGTAAGAGCTGGAGATAATGTTATTGCAGTTCCTGCCACTGGTAAAAAATGTTATTAGGTGTAGTTGAACTATATAACTGTGCGGTTACAGTTATTGTCGATCCTATAAGTGCTAACGAAGCTGAGGTACTGAAATAAGCAGCTATTGAAGTAATAGTACCATCACTAGGAACTGAAAATGCGAAATTAACAACTGCGCTTGCAGAACCTGTAAGATCTATAGATGATCCAAAGACAGCAGAACCCTGAGCCGAGCTTCCAAATCCAACGAAAGAAGGTAGTCCAGGCAATCCTCCTGCAATAGTAGTCACTGAAAAAGGACCCCCTGATGAAAATGGTATGATTCCACCAGTGCCGATAGAACCTCCTCCTGTTGCTCCTGTTACACCTGTAGTTCCAGTTACCCCAGTGCACCGATTAACCCAGTAGCCCCAGTTTCTCCGATAACTCCGGTTACACCTGTGGTTCCGGTTGTTCCAGTAGTTCCTGTATCTTCTTGTATTTCACCTAAGACTAAATTTGCTTTAATTGACACCAAAGTAGAGTAAATTACACTATTAGAAGTCGCATTTATCAACCTCAATATCACTGGAGCGGAATCGGCTTGTATAATAGCGAAACCAACTACTTCACCAGTTTTAGTAGGTGAATTTCCTATTAAGTCATCTCCTTGAGATGACTTAACTGAAAAAGTTATATTATTTGCTCCTAAAGATGTCTGAGTTGCCACCGACCAGTTTATAAAGTACCTTCCTGCTTTGTTTATTGTTATTTCGCCAGTTACTGAGTTATATACTATTGCTCCATAACTATTTACTACCGTATCAAATATTACATTAAAGTTTGTATTTACTGTTCCAGCTAATTGTCTTTGAATTTGAAGACCTATCGTGTCCAAATCTCATCTCTCCTTATTGACAATAACCTATAATGTTATTGCATATTTATGCTATACTTGTAGATTTTTATTTTATAATAATAGGTTGTTACCTCTGATAAAATGACTTCTTAAATTCCAATTATTTTCTGAAATTTAAATAATAACACTTATAGAATACTAAGAAATCCCATGGACGAATGTAGACTTATTAATCCATGGGACTACTATTAGAATGTTACATTAACAATCGTTAAATCTGCTTTAATTGGAGTTGTACCATAGGCTATTGTACCATCAGTTAAATTTACAAGCTGTAATGTTATTGGACTTACACCAACTGAAATTAACGCATTTCCACTCACTTGTCCTGTTTGTATAGGTGTTGACGCCTGAATATTATCACCCTGTGAAGTAGTAATTGCGAATGTGATTATTGTGTCTGCTCCACCACCTAAACCATCTGTTGATACCCACCAATTAATATAGAATACTCCTGTCTGTGATATTGTTATCTCTCCTAGAATATTGTTATAAGAAAGAAATGCAGATAAATCATTTATAGTTGTATCAAATATGACAGGTGCTCCAGAAGCAATTAATGTTGCTTCTACGTTTTGAACCTGAACTTCTAATCCTCTTAGCTGAGTTGTAAATCCAGCTGCACCCGTTGATCCCGTTGATCCTGTTGATCCTGTGGTTCCTAATCCCGCAGCACCTGTTGATCCTGTGGCTCCTGCTAATCCAGCAGCTCCTGTTGCTCCTGTTGTTCCATTTGCACCAGTATTCCCAGTTACTCCTCCTGGAGTCCCTGGTGCTCCTGTAATTCCTGTTGCTCCAGTTAGTCCAGTTGTTCCTGTTAATCCTGTTAATCCTGTTAATCCTGTTAATCCTGTTAATCCTGTTAATCCTGTTGCTCCTGTTGATCCAGTTGTTCCTGTTACTCCCGTTACTCCTGTTATTCCTGTTGATCCGGTATTTCCCGTTAATCCACCTGGAATTCCCTGTGCTCCTGTTACCCCAGTAGCTCCTGTTGATCCAGGATTGCCTATGGAACCTGTTGGTCCTGTTGGTCCTGTTGGTCCTGTTGGTCCTGTTACACACCCTTTACGGCAATGCCTGTGACATTCGTCACATTCATCACATTCATCACATTCATCCCACCAATTGCCCTTGTCACATTTAGAATTACAATGATGTTTGTCACACTTCTTTGAATTACAATCTCTACTAGAATGTTCATCAGAGTCACTCTCTTCACCAGCGTGCCAATAATAACTTTTTCTACCCTCAATATAATCTCTTTCATAATTTACGTCTTTATACATAATTTTACCTCCTTGCAGTAAACTTTTATATAAACTGCTACTATAGGTTATTCATATAAAAAAAGTCTGTTACATTTCATATCAATTTTAATTATGGTACATATATTATATTGTAAGAATTTTTTATATTATTAACTTGCATTATTATAAATATAATTAGGAGGATGAATAAATTATGAATTCATTATCAAAAAAATACAAAAATAACGATTGTACGTCTCTAACCAAAAACAACTTACCTTATGATTGTTGTATAAGCAAATTAATTTTAAAATCCGGAAAATCTGTGTCTACACTAGTACAACTCCCATTAGTACCAGGAACTCCTGGTACACCAGTTAAAGTTGCTAATGTTACCGTAGATACTTTGTGTTTAGACGACCCGGAAGTTAAACTTGATTTTACATTCACTATTACTAATCCATCAGGTGCTACAATTACAAACCTCACTTTCCAAACATTCAAGTTATGTAAAAATATCAAAGAAAAAGTGCCAGTCGGTAATGCCTGGGTTTATAATGATAATTTTATACCAGGAACAAATGCTGTATTTTCTTTCTTTGTATGTGATCATAACGCTTTTAAAAGTAAATGTTGTACCTATATTGTAGAAGCCACACCTTACAGCTAATAGTATATAAAATAACTTTTATATATTATTAAAAAACAAAAATACCAGTTGAATTCCAAATAGAATTCAACTGGTATTTTTTAATTAGTTATTAACTATAAATTTATAAAATTCATTAGTATTTTCTATGGCATCCTTTATGACAATCGTGATCATTATATTTTTTCTCGCATTTAGTAAATATAGTAGCACATGCATTTCCTGTAATTTGTATTATTGGTTGCAATACATCTAATAGTACTTCATTTGAATCTGGTGCTTGAAAACGAGTCGGATCTTCAGGGTTAAGTGCAAAATTTCCTGATGCTAAATTTGCAATGATACCTGTTGCCTGACTTGTAATTGTTGCTGAGAATACAGCTGTAACTGTATCACCTGTGTTTAATGGGTCAAAGGACCAAGTAACCACACCATTAGTGCTGCCACCACTATGAATTAACGTTCCTAGTGGAACAGATACAGCAGATACAAATGATAAATCATTTGATAAAACGTCTGTGATTATTACATTATAAACAGGGTTAGCTCCAGTATTCGTAACAGTCAAACTGTACTCTACGGTCTGATTTGGGAATCCACTTATAATCATATCAGTAAAACTATCTCCCCTAGATACATTTCTCGCAAGTTTAGTTATTTGAATTGAACTATCAGTAACATTTACCTGCGCCGTAGCACTCTGAGGCTCAGCAGGTGTGTTTGGGTCTATAAACCAACTTACATTACTTACATTAATTTGTGTTTCAATAAGTGTTATAGGATCCACATTTGCAGAGACTATTAAAGCTTCAAAGGTATATTTAAAAGTTACTGCTCCAGCTGTAGCATCTACAAATGGTATTACAGGGAAAGTTATTAACTGACCATTAACTGAATCAGGGATTACAGGTACACCATTTAATGTTGCATTATCGTTATACTGCTGACCTACATTCAGTGTATCAAAAAGCTGAACATTATATGCTAAAGTACCGCTAGGAATTGTTAATGAAACAGTATAAGTTACCACATTTCCTATAACAGTATTATTTATATTAGAACTTTTTGTAATCTGTATATTAGGATAATTCTGTCGCACCTCATTTGTATCAGTAGGACCAAACTGGATTGGAGTCGCTATATTACTTCCATAAACATAGTTAGCAATATCTGTATCAAAACCTCCTGCTCCAACTCCTGGAAGTACTTGTATATCAAATTGTAATTGATATATAGTATTGGGTGGTATAATAGCAATCACCCAGGTAACAGTTCTGGTAATGGCATTGTAAGTTACACTGCCTGCTGAAATCTGTTCTATTCCCACAAATTGTTCAAAAGGTGAAAGCACATCTGTTATAACTACATTGTAGGCAGGTGAAGCGCCTAAACTAGTTGCCTCCAGTTGAAACCTTACTATATCCCCAGTATTTACCGAAATTGGTATTGTTCTAAATCCAGTTCCCTGAGTAACATTACTTTGAGCTTTTATTACAGACAAGGATGGATTATTTACTGTAATATCCAAGGTTGCTGTTAAGGGAGTCGCTGGAGTACCTTGAGGGTCTGTTTCATAGTTAACATTTGCATTATCGGTTTGAAGTTGGGTATATGGTGGTGACGTATTGCCTATTACTACCCTTGCCTCAAAAGTAAACTCAAGTGTTACTTGTCCGGCGGTTGCATCAATAATTGGTAAATCTGGGAAAGTAATAGTTTGCCCAACTTGCGAAGCCGTTACGGGACTTCCTCCTATAAATGCATTACCCACATAATTCTGCTCAGGAGGCAAAGTATCTGAAACTACAACATTATAGGCTATTGTTCCATTTGGTACAATTACTGATAACGTATAAGTTATAATATCTCCTAGCTCCACATTACTACTAGAAACTGTCTTAGTAAATTGAAGCGTTGGCAAATCTGCTAAAACTGTATTTGAAGTTTTAGGCCCATACTCAATTTCTGGTGGTGGATTTGTGGCATCAAACACTGCTGTAAAGAAATTTGGAATTGTGCTTGCAGTACCTCCCCCAGGCAAAACCAAAGCCGTAACTATAGCATTATAAGTTATTATAGGTGGCGGTGCTAATATGGAACTAATTGCCCAAGTAACTGTATTTCCATCTACAATTGCAGAACCTGCATCAGTACTAACCGAAATAACTTGTAGCAATGAACTAAAAGTATCATTAGACACTACATCAAATACAGTGTTCGGTCCGGGATTTGTAACTGACAACTTATAGTATATTAAACTACCTACTGAGGTTTGAATTGGAGTTTGGACATATGGGCCTGCTATATTATTACTCTGAGTTTTTACTAAAGTAATGTCACTATTTGTAACATAAACTGTGGCATTACTACTCTGAGGCGTTCCAGCTGGTCCTGTAGGACTTAAATCCCAATCCACTATTGCAGTATCAACTTGAGCTTGCTGAGGTCCTGGTCCTGTTATACTATTAACAGTTGCAGAAAAAGTATAGAGCACTGTTATAGCAGCTACCGTAGCATTTATTATTGGTATAATTGGTGTTACCAAAGGACTTGTTGTTACTGGAACCGTAAGAACACCATTTACTCTTAAACTTCCTGTATTATAAGTCTGCTCTGGAGGGAATGTGTCTGTAATTTTAACATTATATGCAATATTTCCAAAAGGAATAGTCACTGCCACGGTGTAACTTACGATATCTCCAACAAACACTGCATTTTTATCTACGCTTTTTATAATTTCAGGAACATTAAAGTTAAATGCTACCTGATTAGATAATGTTGGTCCAAGCGTAGTAGGGTTAGTACTAAAGGTATCATATAAAGTTGATGATTGATCAACTACAGCTGTGCCCGGTGCAGGGCCTACGTTTACAGTAACCCTAAACACAAGAGTTTCAGACGTTCCTGCAATAATCGGACCAGGGTTAATTGTCCAATTAACGCTGGGTGGAGGAGGAGTTACCACTCCTGCAGATACACTTGTCAAACTAAGATAACTCAAAGTTGGGTCTAAAGTATCTGTAGTAACTACATTGTATGCATCTCCTGCTCCATTATTTGTAAGTCTTATTCTATATTCTACTACATCTAAAGCAGCTATACCTATAAGTGGAGCTGTTGAAAAACTACCTGCTGGCACTAACCTCTGCTCCTTTAATGCAATGATATGAGGTGAGCGTATTTCTACATCCTTAGAATCAGATACCGATGCAAGCGGTCCAAGCGGCGTGATACTCCATTGTACATCTGCTATATTTGTTTGTGTTTGAGTGTAAGGTGGTACTGTAGTACCTGCAATTACAGTGGTATCAAAGGTATATATTAAAGTTAAAGGTCCAACCCTTGATGGTAGATTGTCTATATAAATCAATTGATTTGGTGATGCTACAAGTGCGCCTGTTGGTACTGGTGTTCCACTAAAACTTAATGGCACATAATTTTGCCCAGCTGGTATGACATCTGTAAACGTTAAGTTATTTACAGCTACTCCACTAGGAAGTGTTACTGTTAGAGTATAGTTTATTGTGCTTCCTATAGCAGCTACACTAGTATTGGCTGTTTTTGCAAATGCAATCAAAGGTATATCTATAACAACATTATTTGAATTCTCATTATAGGTTATTGGATTTACATCATTAGAATCATAGGTAGAAGTTGCACTATCAGGTATGCTGTCTCCTGCACCAATACCGTTATTTATACCTATTTGAAATTCATAAACTGCATTTGAGCCATTATTTAATTGAGGTATATTCCAAGCTAAGGTTCCACCAGGCCCTGGTAATGGCGGTGTAACTATGCCTGAAGTAGGTCCAAATATTCCCCCTACAAAAGTAATTTTACTGCTGAGTATATCAGTTAAATTGATATTAAAAGCAGGCGAAGCTCCATTTGAAGCTATTGTAAATCTGTAATAAATAATATCTCCTGGAAAGCCTGCAATATCTGAGGTTGTATAACTTCCACCTGTACTTACATTCCTTTGCTCTTTTAATATAGTTATATTAGGAGTCCTTGCAGTAACATTAACAGTAGATGTCCTATTTATTCTAGGACCACCTGAGGTACGTCCCCAATTAATATTTGCTGTATCCGTTTGAGTTTCCTGGAAAGGTGCGCTGTGTGTAGCACTAGTTATTCTGGCTATAAATGTGTAGGTAAGCGTCCTTGTACCTAAGCTTGCATCTATATTAGGGTTAGTTGGAAAAGTGATAATCTGTCCTACTACGTTAGGTACAACTACTACTATTGGGCCTATTCCATCTTGCCTTGTTGCCGGTCCGATATATGTCTGACCAACAGGTAGCGTATCCGTTAATATAGGGGTATAGGCTATAGTTCCATTAGGCACAGTAAAGACTACTGTATAGGTGATATTATCCCCGATTTCTCCTTGGGTAGGAGATGCAGTCTTTACAATTGTTACAGCTTGAGCTACAAGCTGGACAGTATTTGTGTTTATTGGTCCATAACTTATACCAAAACCATTATCGTTTGTGTTATATATAAAAGAAGCATTATCTGGAATTCGCCCATCAGCACCTACCCCACTAAGTGTGGTTACAGTAAAAGTAATAGTATCACTGGCTCCTGCAGCAATAACCGGTATATTCCAGGTTATGGTATTTGCTAGTGCAGAGGCTGATCCATTGGTTGTAATAATAGAACCCGCATTAAATGATAAAAGTGGATCCAATACATCCGTTATAACTGAGTTAAATGCTGATTCAGCTCCAGTGTTCGTTACCGTAATTCTGTACTGTATAACATCACCCACGTTATAGTTCACATCAGTTGTTGTAAAAGCCCCTCCAGTTGTCACATTCCTTTGCTCTTTCCTACCAGTAAGGTTAGGTGTTCTTACTTGAAGAATAGCTGAGGTACTAAATGGCATGGCTGGAGTGCCTACATTATCAATGTCCCATGCTACAGTTGCATTATCAGTTTGATTTTCAATAAAAGGTGGAACCTGAGTCCCATTTACAACTCTAACATCAAAGGAATAAAGTATAGTCACAACAGCTGCTGTGGCATCAACAAAAGGAATAGTTGGAAAGGTTACTAATCCTCCTACAACCGTTGGTATTATTGGTAATCCATCCTTAGTTGCATTGCCTATAAAACTTTGAGTAGCTACAGGAAAGTTGTCTGTAACTTTCACATTAAAAGCAGTAGTTCCAACAGGAACTGTTACCTGGAGTATATAAGTCACTGTGTCCCCTATTTTAGCTAATATAGGTGCTATAAGCTTTGTCATTATAATTCCCTGGGCTCTTAAAGTTGTTGATGCAGTAAATGGTGCTCCTGGAAACTGGTAAGATCTATCCGGCTGTGAATATGGCCTTTGAAGCACTGCATTATTTATATAACTTTGTCCACTAACAACTGTCGGTGATACTAAAACAGTATAATTTAAAGTTAAACTCTCTCCAGGGGCAAGTTTATTAACTGTCATGGATACATTTTGCAAAGCAAATACAGGAGTTGAATGAGTTCCCGTTCCTGTAACACTAGAGGAACCTGTATAGATAAGTCCTGTAGGTATTACATCTGTAAAATCCATCTCAAAGGCGTCTGTTACATCCCCTACCAAATTTTGAGGATTAGATATTGTAACTGAATAGGTATAATTTTCACCCGCCTTTATAGCATTTACATCAGGTCCAGTAACTGTTTTGACAAAGTTTATATTAGGCTGACCAAATTTTACCTCTACTTGATCTCTACTGCTATATGCAAACCCTTGTGTATTTATACCTGAAAGTTTTGCAAGATTGTTGTTTACTCCTACAAAATCAATATTGGCTACTGGAATTATAAAATCAGCAGTCCACAAGGTGTTACCAGGTACTGTTCCTAAAAACCACCTTAAACCATTTGGAGCTACAGTAACCGGAATAAATGGTCCGGGAAGTGTTCCACCATAAATAACTGGGAGTGCCGCTGTCAATGGTCCCATATTCGGTGGTGCATATTCATCTACTTGCACATCTCGTTGCTCTGCAGTTATTCCTACAGCGCTATAGGTTATTTTAAATTCCACCCCATCTCCCGGAGCAACTACATCAATTGTTTTAGGAGTTCCATCTTTATAGAAATAGTTAATTATCTCTTTTGTAATACTTGATATAACTATTTCTAAACTTGCACTAGAACTATCAGGCGTGGGTGTTATAGTTGTTTGGTTTATTCCATTAATAATAACACTGTTGCTTATTCCATCTGCAGCAACAACAGGACCATCTAAATAGTAATTAGTGCTTGTTGTAGTATTAAAAGTAATACTACCTGTTGTGCCTGTAGTAAGCAGTCCTAGGTTCCATGTTAATGTTGTGGTTCCGTCAATATTTCTTGGTGGATTAGGATTAACTGGTGATAAAGATGCAGAGCCTACATTATACTCCTGACCATCACTTATGGTATCTGTTATAATAACATTTCCTACGTTATCATATTGGTTTACTCTATATGTCAAGGTATAATTATTTGTCACATTAACATCTGTAACAGGTGATGGAGTTGCGCTTTTATCTATTGTTATATCCATAGCGCTTGTCACAGTTATTCCCTGAACTGGTCCAGATAATCCAGTTAATGTAGCAATATTTTGCAAAGGCGTCATATGAGGAATTTTCGCACCACTATTTTCAGTACAAGCTATTGTATAGTTATCCCATATAGCAGCATTAAATACAATTGTATTTACACTAGATGGTGACAGTACGACAGTTCCCCAGTCAATAGTTACGAAATCCTGACATCCCGGTCCCACCGATGGAATAGTTACTGTAGGCGACGAAAGTATTACACTATCTGGCCCTGTTACTAAAAGAGCGTCAAGATATCTCACTCCATTTGGTAGATCATCAATTAAAGTAACTGTAGAAGGCTCACGACTGTTATTCTCCACAGTTAGAGTATATTGATATGGCCAAAGAGGTGATGCATTAGGACTTAAGAGTCCAGCCCCTTTTGGTATTTTACCTGGAGCAGCTTTTGTAAGAGTGTATCTAAGTGGTATAAATGTAGATGAATCAGTTTTATTTATTTCAACGTTTCCAGGATCGGCATTCCCTCTTGGGAGAGTATCTACTGTTCCTATAAGGTCAACACTTGTAAGTGGTACATCAAAAGGAACTGGTAATCCAGTATTTCTAAAGAATTCATCTGCTTTTAGTACAACTCCAAGTAGGTACCCAATTTCATTGGGTGCCAAATCTTTTATATTTATCCAAGTAAGGATGAGGGTGCCGCCTGGTCCATTTGTAATTGTAGTTGGAGGTATTGGACCACCTGCGTAAGAAACCCCATCAGGTAGCGTAAGAGTTGCTTTTAGGTTATACCCTCTCTCAGTAAGGCTTGTATTTGAAAAAGACAAGTTCACATTGCCAGTAAATCCAACCGTCACGCTTATTGGTGAGGGCGATATGCTTACGTTAAAATCAGCAGGAGTTATTGCCATAAAAAACACTTCCTTAGTTTTATTATAAGAATTACAATATATTGTATTCTAATGCAATAAAATTAGTACCTATATAAAATTTTCTTTCTATATTAAGAATATCAGGAGTGTAGTATCTACCTCAAAACGCTTATCCTTTAGAGGCGTAGTTAATTTACTCTCTTCTATTATATTAAATTCAGGTTGTGCAGAGTGACAAATCACCTTAGGAATAACTATTGATGTTGAAAACCCTTTAACAAATTTTTCACAACAAACTCTAGAAAATTCTTTGTCAATATAGGTTATATTATATTTTACAGAGCCTATAATTAAAATCTTGGACCCTGTTAAATAGTTACCTTCTTCTGAAATGCCTGTAGGCGTATCTACAATTTTTGTTTTAATTATATTTACTTTAGTAGAAATCTTTATTAAATCTTTATTACAAATACATGGATTCTGAATTTTAAATTTATTTGAAACATTAATTTGTTTAAACAATGTATTTTTAATACTGGTACAGGTCGTATTTGTTTTTATGGTAACCCTTATTGGAGGTTTTTCTAAATTGTAAACATAATCATAAGTTATAAAAGCACGATTTTTTAATATTAAATCTAATGTTAATGGTAAAACTACAACTTTAAATGAGATAAAACATTTAGAAAATGGTTTTAGTGTTCCTAAATAGAATCCTTTATTGGGATCTGCTTTCTTATTTTTTATCCAGTTTACTTTAACAGAACCACATATGAATTTGACACCACTTGGAACAATATCTTGGAAAAAAATATTAGATGCATAATACATGCATTTGTTTTTTAAACAGACAGTGTACGTAAGAATATCAAATATGCAGGCAGCAGGTTTATCTACTTTCTTTACTGCCACAACTAACTTTTCTATAATTACTGTTTTAACAACATTACTAAAGATGGTATTACATATTATTGGTCCTGGCGGTGATAATTTATAATTAAAATCCACTCTACATTGATTTATTACTTCCATATATTAATTATCTGCCTAAGGATTATTCAAGTACTGTATAAATATTGAAACATTAAAAAATAACTTGTGTTTATTAATGAGAGTGGATGTAACATCTTCAATCATATATTTAAATCTAAATATACCTTCTTTTTTTGTACTACCTGGTACTATTATGAAAACTGAAAATGGAACAATTTCATCAACATGAAATAAATGGTCACATATATAGGGGATAAAAAAATACAATGTAAATATTACATTCCCCAAAATAAGAAGTTTTTTGCTAGATAGATGTTGACCCTCAAGGGAGGTTCCTTTTATTGTATCTATTACCTTGCAATTATTTATGTCAATGCAAGCATTGGAATTACTGATAATTATTGGTTTACCAAAATTTGTAGGCGTATAAATACTTCGTTTTACATTGAAGTCTGTAAAAAATTTTATTTCTTCATTGTCATTTTCTTCTTTATAATCCAATTGTTTTATAACCTCAAAATGAATATTATCTTTGCTTATCATCTTAATCAAACATCCTCTTTTAAGTAATTTAAAAATGATATTTTATATTATTTTATTCAATAAGAATATATTTGTTCGTAAATGTAATTTAATAAAATGGCTAACACCAAAGTATATTGATGTTAGCCATTTTGATTTTATATTAAATTATTACTTGTACTTTATAAACCACCGTTACTATTTCACCCGGTTTAATTGTATTAAGAGGAAATCCTGCTGCTGGATTGTAGGTTGGCTGAGGTGTTCCATTTACAGTTACTGAGCCAATTACAAATACAACATTTGCAGGTGTTGGGTCTAAGAAAATTACATTAGTAGCATCTACATTACCTATATTTGTGATTACAATAGTGTAAGTGAGGTTTTCACCAATAGTTGCAAATGCCTTATCAACTGCTTTGGTTACACTTAATTTACCAAGAGCAATATTCGTTGTGGTAATGTTCGAAAATGTGGTTTTGCTAAAAGGAGGTTCTTTAGGATCTACAAGATACTTAAAAGTTAAAGTAGCCTCATTAGTCACTTTACTGCTTACCGGAACAGAAGTCACAGTTGCAGTAAATATAACATTTACCACCCTACCTACACCAATATCTCCAAGGCTAAAGCCCACCGTTGGGTTAAAATTAATTTGAGGTACTCCATTTACCAATACTGAGCCAAGATTAAAGGTTGCACCTACAGAAGGTGTATCATAAAACATAACATTACTAGCAATAACATTACCTGTATTAATTGTATTAATTGTAAACGTTAATATATCTCCTAATGTAGCAATAGATTTATCTACAAGTTTAGTAGCTGTAAGCTGACCTAATACAACATTAGTAGTTACTGTATTTGAAAAATTAGTTTTTATTATAATAGAACCATTCGGATCAATTTTGTAACTAAACTGTACTTGTGAAGTATTTGAAACTATTGGTGGCAATGGTAACGAATCTATTCTTACATCAAATTCAACTATAACTACCTGAGCTGGTCCTAAATTATTTAGAGGAATTCCCACTGTAGGATCAAGTAGAGGATTCACTACACCATTAATCCTTACAGTACCTCCAACAAATGATACTTCCTGCTGTAGGTTATCAGTAAATATTACATTAGATGCAGTAACGTTTCCAGTATTAGTTATTGTATTCGTATAAGTCAAAGTGTCTAATACATTCGCATATAATTTATTTACAGATTTAACTATAGATATATTACCTACATTTACTGAAGTGGAAGTAGTATTTGAAGTAGCACTTATTTGATAATTAGGTCCTGCTGGGTCAATTTTATAAACGCCATTAGCTGTAGCATAGTTTGTAACCACAGGCGGTACTGGTAATGATGTTACTGTGGCTGTAAATTTAATTGTTGAGGTATTTCCTGAAATTAAGTCTGGAAGATTAAATCCAACTATTGGATCAAAAGTTGGTCTAGGAATGTCATCAACAATTACTGTACCAGTGTTAAATGTTGCTCCATTTGATAATATATCAATAAAAAATAGTTGATTTACAGCTGTATTACCAGTACTTGTAACAACGACTGTATAGTTTAAGGTATTTCCTATTGTTGCATAGGTTAAGTCAACTGTTTTTGCTAATTTTAAACTAGCAAATCTTATATAGGTTAAAACTGTATTTGATCGTGTTGATTTAGTATAATCTTGACCATTTGGATCAATCTTGTAGTTGAAGGTTGTAATAGCATAATTTAGTACCGTAATCTGCGTAGGCACCGTTGTTACCGTTACCTTAAATGATACTATTAGACTTCCCAAAGTAGGGATTGTTCCTAGATTGAAACCTACATTAGGGTCATAGTCCACATAACTTTGACCATTTATAGTTACTGAACCTGTGTTAAATGTTACATCTGATTGTAGATTATCTAAAAATACTGCATTAAGCGCATCAACATTTCCGGTATTAGCTACAACCACAGTATAGGTTAATATATCATTTAATGTGGCATAGGTTTTATCTACTGATTTAGTAAGTGTCAATTGTCCCAAATTTATCTGGGTAGTTGCAACATTACTATTAGTTTGATTAATAATGTCAGGTCCTGCTGGATTAATTCTGTAAGTGAAAGTTATATTTGCTATATTTGAAATTAATGATGGCACTGGGACAGATGTTACAATAGCTTTAAATCCAACTATAGCAGAGTCACCGGCACTTATTGTACCTAAAGTAAAAGAATTAAATGGATCTAAGCCTGGCTGAATAACACCGTTTATTGTAACAGAATCTGTTACAAAGGTTGCTCCCGTAGGAATAACATCTCTGAAGTTTACTGATGCCGCAGTAACATTTCCTGAATTTACTACATTAACAGTATAATCTAAAGTATCACCAGGCGTTGCATAGGCTAAACTTACTGCTTTAGTAACTGTGAGCTTACCTAAATTTATTTGGGTTGCAACAGTGTTACTTTGGTCTGATACATTTATTAATGGGTCGCTAGGATCAATATAGTAACTATAATTTGCATTTGCAGTGTTATAAATAATTGAATTTAACGGAACAGATTTTACTGTTACAGTAAATGAAACAGTAGTTATTATAGCTTCTGCTATATCTGCAAGGCTAAATCCCGTGTTAGGATTTAACGTTGGACTACTTACACCATTTATAACCACAGATCCGCTATTAAATAATGCATTTGCCTGTATAATATCTTGGAAGAAAATATTTGAAGTTGTTACACTACCTACATTCTGAAGTGTAATAGTATAAGCCAATATATTTTCAAGGGTAGCATAATCTTTATCAACAGATTTAGTAATAACAAGCTTTCCTAAATTAATGAAGGTAGTTACACTGTTAGAGTTAGTAGTTATCGTTACTGTTGGATCTGTAGGGGTAAGCTGATAACTAAAAGTTACTGCAGCAGTGTTAATGATAGTTCCACTTATTGGTAATGAATCTACTTTAATCGCAAAACTAACTAGGTTTATTGCATTTGGAATTAAATCAGGTAATGGAAAACCTACATTTGGATTGTAAGTGTTTTGTATTACACCATTTACTATAACCGATCCAGTAATAAATGAAGTACTACCTGGAACTAAATCTTTGAACGACATATTTGTTGCATTAACAGAACCTGTATTTTTTATACTAACTGTATATTCTATAGTGTCATTAACAGTTGAATATACTTTATTTGCAGATTTTGTTACAGTAATTTCACCAGTAGCAATATAGGTTAAAACAGTATTGGTAGTTATTGTTACTGGAATTAATGGTTGTTGTGGATCTATTCTATATTGATAGTCTATAGTTGCAAAATTGGGTACAACATTATTTGTTGGCCTTGTTAAAACAGTAGCGTTAAAAGAAACTGTAGTAGTTCCAAGTGCCACTAAATCAGGTAATGAAAATCCTAGGTTCGGATTAGCAAGTGGGCTAGGAGTTCCATTAATAATTACTGAACCTGTATTAAATAAAATATTACTATTTAGTAAATCTGTAAAAAACACACTTAGAGCAGGCGTATTGCCTTCGTTTCTAAGAATAAAAGAGTAATTTAATATATCTCCAATTTTGGCTGTACCTTTATCTACTGCCTTAGTAGCAGAAACAATAGTATCATTAACATTAACTGTGGTTTGATTAGAAGTTATTGTTTTTGTTGTTGGGGTACCTAAAGGATCAACGTAGTATGAGAAGGTTGCAGAACCTGTATTTAAAAGGGTTCCACTAGTTGGTATTGAGTTTACCGTAACTGTGAATTCTATAGTTGTAAATTGACCAATTCCTATATCACTTAATAAAAAACCAGAATTCGGGTTAAATAATGGCTGATTAACTCCATTTACAAACACAGTACCTGTATTAAATGAGGATTCGGCTTGAATAACATCTATGAAAGACATATTTTGTAACACTGTGTTTCCTGTATTGGTTATTACAAAATTGTACTTTACAACATCTGTTATTCTTGCAAATGTTCTGTTAGCAGCTTTAGTTATAGTTAAATTTCCTAAATTTATAAAGGTGGTTACAGTATTACTTGTTACATTACCAATAATTATGACTCCTGATGGGTCTATATTATACTCGTAATTTAGGAGTGAATTATTTGTTACAAAACCAGCAAGTGGAACACTACTAACTGTTACCTTAAATTCTACAGAAACTGATTGATTTGGAATTATAGTTTCAAGTGTAAACCCTGTATTTGGATTTAAATTTGCTTGAGCTTGACCATTAATCTTTACAGACCCTAATATGAAAGTAGTATTTAATCTAGTCAAATCTGTAAAAAGTGTATTTATCAAATTAATATTACCATTATTCTTTATAACCGAAGTATAGGTTAAGGTATCAGCAACCGTTGCATATATTTTATCTACAGTTTTGGTATTTGTAACAGTAACATTATTTATTGTGGTTGTTACAGTATTACTTGTTATATTTCCTATAAATTCTGTTCCGCTTGGGTTAATCTTATAACTGTAGGATAGTGTACCACTATTAATTATAGTGTTAGGAGTTGGAAGACTAACTACAGTAACCTTAAAGGTTATTACTCTTTCTCCACTAGGTGGTATACTGTCTACGCTAAAACCAGTATTCGGATCAAGGCCAGGTTTTGAAACATTATCAATCACTACAGAGTTTATATTAAAGGTAGCAGCACTTGGAATTATATCTTTAAATATAACATTATTTAAATCCACAGTACCTGTATTAGTAGCTTGAAAAGTGTAGGTTAATACCTCACCAATCGTTGCATATAATTTATCTACTGCTTTTGTGAAAGTTACTGTAGCAACATTTACTACTGTAGTAACATTATTACTAGTTATTGTTTTGCTTATTGGTGGTGCTAGAGGGTTAAATAAATAATCAAATATTACGGAGCCGTTATTTATTAGAGTATTAGGTGATGGTACAAAATTTACTAGTGTATTAAAACTTAAAGAAACTACCTGCCCTGCTGTAAGTGAGCCTAAAGTAAATCCAAGCTCTGGATTATAGGTTGGTTTTGGCAAACCATTTATTATAACCGTACCTGGTATAAAACTAGACCCTATAGGGATAACATCAAAAAAGTTTGTATTTGTAGCTGTTACATTACCAATATTTGATACATTAAAAGAATAAGTTAAAGTATCACCAATGGTAGCAGAATTTCTATTCACAGATTTTGTAACTCTTAAATTTCCGTTGACAATATTGGTTCTAACTTCATTTGATTTTGCACTATCTGTTATAACTTCGCCACTCGGACTTAGCTGATAGGTATAAACCGTATCTGCTGTATTTGCTATAAACCCTGAAGGTGGTACTTCATTTACGCTTACCCCAAATGATATTCTAGCAGTATCTCCCGGATTTAAATCACCAATAATAAAACCGGTTCTAACGTCATAACCTGGATAATTAATTCCATTTATGAAAACTGTTTGTGGATAGAACGTTAAAAAGGAAGACAAATCATCTCCAAATTTAACATTTCTTAACGTTACAGTACCTGTATTTACAATAAACGTAGAGTAAGACATGAAATCCCCAACTACTGCATAATCTTTATCTACAGTCTTGGTAAAAGTATAGCTCGCAACATTAATTATAGTTTGTACTGTATTACCTGTAGTCGTTGTAGTAATACTAACACCATTTGGGTCTGGCTTAAAGGAATAAACAAGCTCAGCAAAGTTAAGAACAACATTAGGAATTGGAACACTATTAACTAGAGCTTTATAAGTTACTACAACTGTGTTTCCAAAGCATATTGTTCCCACGCTAAATCCGACATTTGGGTTAAAACCAGGTTGTATAACTCCATTTATAGCAACACTATTTGGGATAAAAGAGGTTCCATTTTGTATTCTAGATAAAAATATAGTATTAAAAGCATCTATATTTCCTGAATTAGTTATCGCCACTGAGTAATATAAAATGTCCCCTATTGTAGCATAAGGTTTATCTACTGTTTCAATAAGATCTACTTTTACAAAGTTTGCTATTGTAGTTACTGTATTAGAATTTATTTCTGCATCAATCTCCGGTGAGCCTGGTTGAACTTGATATCTAAATGGCACATTAGCAGTATTTTCTATAACTTTATTGGGATTTATAGCATTTACTAACATTTGATACTGAATATCAGTTGATTGCTGTGAGGGAATTGAATTTATAACAAAACCAGTAAAAGGATTTAAAGTAGGTTTTGGTACACCATCTATTGTAACTGTTCCATTTACAAATGTTTGACCATAAACAGGTGGTTCAATTACATTTACATTTGTAGCCGTTATATTACCTATATTTGTTAAATTTAAGTTATAGGTAACAATTTCGCCTACCTCAGGATAATCATTACTGGTACATCTTGTAGCAACAATATCTGTAAATTGTATTTTAATTGGTAATATATTACTAAATATAGTTCTTGTTATAGGGAATGGGAATGCAGGATTAATAGTAGTAAATGTAACTCTAGTTGAATTATCAACTATTGTTGATGGCGGTAATGATAAAATATCTACAGAAAATATTATTCTTATAGAACCACTAACAGGTATATCAGAAAGTGAAAATCCGCTGTTAGGATCTAAGGTTGGTTCTGATATTCCATCTATAGATACAGTCCCTGTAACAAAAGAGCTATACTTACTTATAATATCTTGAAATAAAACACTTGTTACTGGGACCGTACCAGTATTTTTTACATCAATAGTATAATTTATCCTATCTCCAACTAAAGCAGTTTGAGTAGAAGAGGTTTTTACTACGGATATTGTTGCTGAAATTACATCTATAGTTATAACTTTTGTTGTCCCATAATTTGTTGTTGTAGGTGATCCTGAGCCAGATATAAATGAATAATTATAATCTACATATCCGTTTACGGTTTTACTCACAGGAAGAGAATTTACTCTTACTGAAAAAAGAACATTTGCAACTCCAGTTGGATCAATGGTGCCAATGTTAACACCTCTTGTTATATCCGCTCCTGGACTTACTACCCCATTTACCGTAAAAGAATTTGGAATATAAGAACAAGAAGAATCTAATATAGTAGATAAAATAAAGTTATTGGCAGCACTTTTACCAAGGTTGCTTATTTTTACTGAATATATTAATTGCTCTCCAACTTGGACTTTACTTGTGCTCTTTCCGTCTGGGTCATAAATATTAAAATCTACTATTATATCTGGAGCTATTGCATTTACAGAAGTAGCAGTCTCAACAATCATAACGCCATCAATAGTTCCACTTTCAGTTAATTGCACAGCTAACTGATTCTGATTTGTAACCAAAGAATTACTAAAGTTTATATTTGTTAAATCCCACTTATTTCTTCCCCCTGTAACTTGAGTAGGAACAAAACCATCATGATTCTTATTACCATTTGTACCACTAATATTAATAAGGCCCACGTTAGTGTCTATTGGGTTACAGATATTAATTTGTCCAGGGAAAAAGCTATTATATGGATTATTTGGAGAAGTTCCTGGATTTGGATTTGGTTCACCTACAGGATTTCCCTCTACAGTTAAATTTGCAAAGGATGGACCAGTTTTTAAAGTTTCTACTCCATTAAGAGGCTGTCCATTTGCACAAGCAAAAATTATATTACCCTTCAGATCAGTTTCATCACTAGAGGTAGCAAATCCTGTGATTGTTGTTTGAAATGGAGTAGTGTTAGTAGCAGGCCCTATTCCAGATAAAAAGATTATTTTTTTTGGAACAAAAACATCATTTCTATAAACAACAGTTAATGTCCACCCGGCTCTAGTAGAGGACAGACCTGATAGTGGCAAACTAGTTGGAATAGCTGATACAATATAGGTTCCACCTAAAGATGCCTTAATTATATTTGTTACATTTGTACTTCTAAATCTATCAATATTACCAGATGCATCTGTATAATTCTCTGTATTTTGTGGAGAAATCTGATTTATACCTAGAGGCGTAGTAAATGTTATAGGGTTATCTTGTATACTTCTAACATCTAATGACCCTGGAACATCAGATCTAACCGTAGAATACCATATTAATTCTGCATAAAGTATTGTGCTATCTCCCAAAATGCTTATAGTCCCATTACTACCAGCTGCTGCCCAATTTCTTGTAGTAGTGCCAGCGACTGTTATCATATCAGATGTGTTATCATCTATAGTTGTTGAATCACCACAAATCACTAAACTATTGCCAGTAGCATTTATAATTGCCTTATCAATGGCTGAAAAACGATTAATTAGTGTCAATTTTATTGACCTCCTTGATATTATCATCGTAATTTATACGTGATGATATCATAATATTGAATAATTATAAATTATTCAATATTATGTTATGAAATCTATGATATATAGTTACAATTTAAGTTTAATCATCTGCTGGGTCGCTAAAATGTCGTTAAAGATGAACCGTAATTAAGAACGAGAATATATTAATTGTAATCAAAGCTTATTCGAAAATTAAGGAGAGATATTATGGCCTCTGATATTTTAAATGTTACTGTAGACAAAACCGGAAATATTCCAATAATTTTAGGTGGGACAACTAATTTTACAATAAGTATTAAAAATCTTAGTACAAGCATTAGATTATATAATTTAACTATATTTATAACTACACCAGATGGATTAACTATTAGTACTGCTTCTCAAAGCATCACATCTTCCGTAAAAACTCCTGATGGTGGGTATTCTTATTCCTGGGTAAATTTAAAAGATTTAGCACCTTTAGAAGTTAATTATACTTTTAATGTAACTGTAAAATCAGGAACAAAATTTATAAATGGTACAACTATTCCTTTTGGATATATTTTTAATGGATTTAGTGTAAATTGTCAAGTAGATACTATGCCAAGAGGTATTTATAATATAGGAAATCAAAAAATTACTAGCGGTATTGTAATGAGCTTTAAGGCAGTAAGATTTTATAGTACAATTGGTACTCCTTCAAAAGTACTCAAAGGTGCAGGAACTTCTATATTATTAAATGACTATTCTAAGGTATATACCGCTAGCTGCAATTTAACTAACAATACTATTAGCACATCACTAGTAAATGTAACTATACTTCTTCCAGATGGAATTAGGTATATAGGTAATATATCTAATTCTGGTACTGATGCTAGCCTTTTTAGAAATCCTACCATTAGTACTGTGCTTATTGATAATAAATTATATACTCAAGTTTATTTCGGTGGAGTAGTATTATCATTAAGTAGTAATACTATAGTAAATTTAAATTACGCAGTATGGAATAAATACAATGATAATACAGGAAATTTAATATATCACGGGACCACATTTAAGCTTCTTATTACTATGATTTCTACAGAAGATAGTGTGAGTAATGACGTTAGTTTTAATGCAATGGATTTAATTATTACTACTTCTGTAAATAAAGTTACAACGGATGTACAACAAAGTATACAATATACCTATGTATATTCTGTATGTCAATATTATGATATTAAAAATATTGTAGTTAATTATCTACTACCAGATGGAATTAGCTATGTATCTAGTTCTACGCCACCTACATCTGCAATAGAGAACCCCACTCTTAAGGGTTTTGAATTGATTTATAATTTCCCCTTAGCTGTAAATAACTCTCAAGCTACTGTAACAATAAATGCTAAAGTAGATAGTTATTATAGATATAAATTAAGTGGCACTATACCATTACCTGTTGTTGCGTTTGATAACTTTAGAAGCATTGCAAATATTTCTGGAACTCTAATTCAACTTTTAAGCACCGTTACAGATAATGCATCTGCAAGTTGTAATATAAGTATTGGTAAAATAACAAAAACGTTTTTAAAGGGCTACTACCAAAACGGCGTTGCAAAAACTTTTAATACTTTAGCACCAGGCGATTTAGCAGAATATAGATTAACCTACGATTCTAGCACCTTGATAGCTATACAAAAGCAAGTATTCTTAGATGATTTTTTCCCACTCTCAGCTAACCCTATAGATAATATTGTATATTCTTTTACTGGATATAAACCCTTCGGACTTACTCCACTGTTAACTGATCCTCATGGAGTAAGCTTTAATTATGGAGATATTCCAGGAAAATCTTTAATTACGATAACATTTAAAGTTCCAATAAAGATATTAGGGTCACCTAGCCAAAATAATAATTTATTTAAACTTAGTGGAAGTAATACTGAGGGGTCCGCTTATAGTAGTAGATCGCAAGTGCTGATAAATATAGGAACTCCAAATATACAATTGACAAAATCGGTCACTGGTACAAACCCATCTTCTATAAAAGCAGGAGAAATCTATTCCTACACTGTTAAAATTACAAATACAAATACTTTAGGAACAGAAACAGATGCTTTCAACTTTCAACTTACAGATAGTTTGTCCGAGTGGTTTACCATTAATCAAAGTTCTATTAATATTACTGGAACGGGTAGCTATAAAACTCCTTATGTAGATGCACTTGGAATTCAACTATATATAAACAAACTAGCCCCAGGACAAAGTTTAACATTAAATTATAATGTTACTATAAATAATAATCTTGCGCCAGGCATTACTATTATAACAACGGCAACAAATACAAATCCATACTCGCAGCAAGATGACCCAACCAGTTATCAATATACAAATCAAAATAAAAGTGCTTCAGTCACTATACTTTCACCAACTATTACTCTAACAAAATCAAATAATTCTTCTTTATTCAAGGTTAATTCAATAATCACCTATACTATTACTATGACCATTCCACAAGGGACTTTAGTTTATGATGCTTTTGTAAAAGATGTTTTACCTAGTGGTGGACAAAGTTATACCGGCCCAGCCTACAGAAACGGTATTGTTATAACTCCAATTGTGTCAGGAACTTCTGTGACTTTTCCTAGTGAAGGATTTATAGATGGTCTTAACCAGTCAAAGACAATAACCTATATTTTAACTTGTAAAATCACAAATTCTAATAAAACCATTGGAGCTACAACCTCGGTTCAAACAAACAATTACCAAGTTCTATATAAACAAAAGTTAAGTGGAGCTTTTATTACCATAAGTAAGAATCTTTCTGTAACAATAAATCACCCTAATATAGTTTTAAATTTAAGCGCAAAAGATCTCACTACTTCTATAATATATACTCAAAATGGAAATATAAATACTAATTCTATTATGGAATTTACTTTAACATTTTTAAATAATAGTTCTATTTCTCTTGTAAATGGTAAAGTTGACATTCCATTAAATAATAATTTTTTCTTTAATTCTATTAATACTACGCTGTTATGTAGCGCATCTTATGACAGCGTTAATAAAAAAATAGTTGTATCAATACCAAGTTTAGGTCCAGGAATTTCAGGTCTAATTTCATTTACAGTATCTCCCGTGCCAAACCTTAAATCAGGTAGTACAATTACAACTCAAGCTGTTGCAGTACAATACTATAATGACATCTCAACGAAAGTTTACAGTGGTGAGAAGAGTAATGCACTTACTTTTAGTTTTGCTCCTGGAGTATCACTTTTACCAACATCTAATAAGATAAATGATTCAACATCCTTCCAAGTAACTCAGCCAGGATATATAGCCACTATGGCAAATTTATTTGAAAATACCGGTGGTGGATATGATGATTATACTTTAAAAATTAACGCTGTATCAATTCCATATACTCTAAGTATAGATAATATCAAAATAGCAGATATCTCCGCAAATATTCCCTATTCTGCTGATTTAGATATAATGAAGAACCTTGCACCATCTGCTTTGAGGACCATAACTATTACTTCCCTTATTCCGATAACATCACCACTTGGTGCAAGATATGATTTTGTAATAACGGCTCGATCTAAAACTTCTCCATTTCCAGAAAAAGCGGTATTAAATATAGACCCTAATTAATAAGATAAGATTATATTGTAAAATTCTCTAAAATAAAAAACACTCTGATTTTTAAATTAGAGTGTTTTTTATTATTGAATGCTAAAATATACTTCACCTTATGATATGTTTTACCAATACCAATTTAAATTATAATGTCTTATATTAACCTATAGGCAAAAGTGTCATATCTTTTAGACATTTAAATAGCTTTCCACTATTTACATCAACACAATAAGCATATTCATCATATGTATATTCATTTGTGTTTACCGTGTATAAATGATAATTTACGCCCTTAATATTTCTTTCTGAGTCATAAAGAATATGTAAGTCCGGTTCAAGTCTCACTTTAGATTTTACTATTTCTAAACCCTTTTCTTTAGATATCTCATAATCAGTTAGTTTATCACGACTAATATTCACAGCCGAACTTTTCATTATATTATTATTTTTTTCAGCCATTACAGTTATCGTTCCTAAGAAACCTGAAAAAATACTTAAGCTAATTAAGATAAGTGGTATCATCCCTTTTTTTATATTGTTTAACATTGATGTCCCTTCCTTTCATATATTTATAGCCTTCCTAACTGCATATAAACATATACCATATGTCTTGTCCGAGTATTATTAAACGCTTATAAAATTAAGCAAAAATGTACCAAGTCGATAGTTATTTAACTATCGACTTGGCACATTTAATCCACTATTTAAATATCATAATTTTTGCATCAACACCTATTGCTTTTAATTTTTGAACTTGGTTTTCAGCATTCTTTCTTACCGAATAAGAACCTTCCATAACTCTATAAATAGCTTGTCCAATCTCTGTTTGAGTTGGCACTAAAGGTTCAACATACTTAACACCAACCTTGTCCAAAATAACTTTTGCTAATACTTTTATAATTTCATTTCTTTTTTTATTAAATAAATTATTATCGTCTGTATTATCAATGAATCCTATTTCAATTAACACTGATGGTGCTTTGGTTTCCCTTAACACATGAAAATTAGCTGTCTTTACTCCTCTGTTTACAAAACCCAATGCTACAAGTGAACTTTGTATTCCCTCTGCAAGAACTTTAGCCTTTGCTCCTTGATTTAAATAAGTATAAGTCTCAACTCCCTTAGCTTTCTCTGGCTGAAAAGCATTTCTATGAAATGATATAAAATAGTTATAAGCATTTTTATTTTCAAAATTGCTTCTTTCGCTAAGGCTTACCGCAACATCACTCCTTCGCGTTTCATCTACAGTAATTCCACACTTTCTAACTTCAACAGCTATTGCTTTGCCTAAACTTAATACATCATTACTTTCTTTTCTTGCCTTGTAGCAAGCCCCACCATCTTTTCCTCCATGTCCGTAATCAAAACATAATCTAGCCAAGTTAATCACTCCTCTCATTGTGTTTCCAATAGATATATATGCCACAATGAAATTTTGTGCATAATTTTATAAAAAATATTCCTATTTACAAAATTATTCTTCTATTTAAATTATAACCAAATATGTATTTTATAAGTAAATATTATAAACATATTCACGTTTTTACACTACTTGTATATAATGATTTACTTTGGTAATATAGTAAGTAGTTTGCTTATACAATATTATCTATAAGAAAGTACATGATTATATGAACTTGTTCACCACAAAATGTGGAATCGTATTTGTCAAAGTCTATCTTCGAAACAAATACGATTATAACTATGCCTCTTTCTTAAATAATAAAAAAGAATGAAGGGATGTTACTAATGAAAATTAAGAAATCCATAATGTTGTTATTATCCCTAGTTGTACCAGTTTTGTCATTTGCAGCTTGCTCAAAACCAGCTGCTAAAAAAGTAGTACCTAAGCCTACCCAAGAACAGACCGAGGCTGTAGCTACCACAAAGACAGATACAGCAAAAACAGATACTACTAAGAAAACTACTTCAGCAACTATATCCACTGATTTATATAAATATGAGGTACTTCTAAATGGTATCAAATATTCTCTTCCAAGTGCATTTTCTAACTTTGAAAAAAATGGTTGGGTAGGAGAAGATGAATTTGCTAAAGATACATTGGCACCAAATAAATATAAAATAGAAACACTTAAAAATGGTGAACAAACGCTAATGATTAGTATAGCAAATTTCGGAATGAATGTTTCACCACTATCAAAATGTCATGTTGGTGAGATTACAGTAGATACTTACGGTGCAAAAAAAGGAACAACCATCTCCATTGCAAAAGGAATTACTATTGGTTCTACATATGATCAAGTAATTGCAGCATATGGTAAAGCCTCAACTGAATATAAAGGTGATACGCTGCTTAAATTAACATATACATCAGGTACATATTCAAATTATGAAATTTCAATTGATAATAAAACTAAAAAAGTATATTCTATTAAACTAGAAAATTTAGCAGCGCCAACAAAAACAGAAACTAAATCTGCTACTACTGGCCTTCCTTCCGTAGTCAAAAGTTACAAAGCTCCTTCAAGTATAGGTAAAGATTTATTATCCTTTCAAGTGAAATATGCTGGAAATTACTATAAACTTCCAATACCTGTTACTGAGCTCGTAAAAAATGGTTGGGTACTTCAATCAGACAATACAGCAGTGATTGCTGCAAAATCCAGTGCCGTAGGCGTTGAATTAAGAAAAGACAATCAGGTACTAAGAACTCAGATTACAAACTATAGTGACACAGCTCAACCTTTAAAATACTGTTTTGCTACTTACATTGAATACTACAATAACGGTGCTGTAGTTCCTATAGAATTACCAAAAGGAATTACTGAAAAATCAACCTTAGCTCAAATAACAGCAGCTTATGGTAAGCCTACTAAAGTAGAGAATAGTTCAAGCTTCAAATATTATACATATGGAGAAATATTTAAGCAAGTTGTCTTTATGACTAAAGACGGAAAAATAGAAAAAATCGAAGTTAATTATGCACCAAAGGAATTAAATTAATCAAATATAAATAATATGTACAAGTTATATAGTTTAAACTGATATGCTCCCATTTATCGTAACAGATCTTTGTTTAATCTGTTACAATAAATGGGAGCATATTTTTTTGTTATATTAAGAATAAAACAACACATGTTTTTATTTATTTTTTATACTATAGTTAAACTTGCATTAATTTCTGATGCTATTTTTCTAAAGGTAAAGTAAATGTAAATGTACTTCCTTTAGAAACTTCACTTTCGCAATATATTATTCCGCCATGCGCCTCAACAATTCCTTTTGCTATAGATAACCCTATACCTGAGCTTAAGAATTCTGTATCATATGCATTTATTTTAACAAACTTTTCGAATATTTTTTCATGGTATTCTCTAGGAATACCCTTACCGTTATCCTTAACGAAAACCTTCATTTTATCTCCATTTATTCTAGCACCTATTACTATTTTTCCACCAGCATCTGTGTATTTTAATGCATTAGATACTAGATTATTAAGCACCCAGATTATCTTCTCTTTATCAACAACCACATTAGGTAATTCTTTTTTTATGCTATTATCCAAAATGATCTTTTTGTTTTTTGCTTGCATGGAATAATTTTCAACACAATCAATCACAATCTTAGTTATAGAATATGGTCTTATATCGTATACTGCTTGGTTTGATTGTATTTTAGAAAGTTTTAGTAAATTGCTAACTAAATCCGCAAGCTTTTCCGTCTCTTCTTTTATAGCATCTAAAAGTTCCTCCTGTTTTTCATTTATAACTCCTATATTTTTTTCAAATAATAATCCTACACCCATCATAATAGATGTAAGTGGGGTTTTAAATTCATGAGAAATCGTTGCAATAAAATCTGTACGTACTTTTTCTAATTCCTTGTATTCGGTTATATTTTTTAAAAGCACCACTATAGCATTAATTTTATCATCTTTATCATTAACTACTGTTACTAAAACATTGAAAAAATAGGTTCTATCATTTAAATGAAAACTTATTATCTTCTCAGTATCAGTAACTTTATTATCAACGACACAAAAAATATAATCATATAATTCCATATTTCTAATGGTCTCTAAATAATTACTATTGATTATATTTTGTTCTAATACGCCAAAAACATTTTCACCCGAATTATTTAATAACTGAACTTTATAACTTGCATCCAAAACTATTAATGGGTCTGTTATACTTTTTACAATTGCTATAGATTTATTTCTTTCTAAAAGCAACTTTCCAGTTGTGCTTTGCTCAAATTCATAAAGTCTACTTGTCATATTGTTAAATTCCTTTGCTAGCATACCAATCTCGTCTGAATTTATTATAGGTGCTTGCTTATTAATTTGTCCTTCTTTAACTGATTTTATAGTTTCCATCAATAAATTTATAGGATTAAGAAATTTATTAGTATATATTAACGATATTATTAACCCACTAATTGCTGCTATAGATGAAATAGCTAGTATAAAATACAAAACACTTAATGCATTACTTTTAGTGTTATCTCTTCCCTTAAACATAGCTTTTTCATTCAGAGTAGTTAAAGCCACTAAATCATTTTTAACTTCACCTGCCAGTGTTGAAACTCTTAAATTATAAAACTCTATATTTTCAATATTCGTGTGAGTTTTTTTGTAATCTTGAAGGTTTGTAAAAGACTTATAAAACAAAAAATAGTCATCGCTTATTTTATTAGTAATATTCTTCTCACCAATTTCAGTAATATTATTTTTTTCCGTGTTGAGCCATTTGTGAAACTGTTTATTACTATTATAAATAATATTTAGCGAATTTTTATTTTCAAATGATATGTATTGTAGTATTGCTTTATCCTCAATATCTATAACCTCAGTCATTTTAGTTGAAACATTAATACTCTTATAATTATTTGTCATTAAACCATCTATCTGTCCACCTAATTTATATACATTAAAGCTTGAAATAAATCCAATCATTACTATAACTAAAACTAAGAACACATTAATAGTTACTATTTTCCCTTTTAATGTTTTAATAGAAACCACCGCCTTAAATTCAACATACGTTTTAATTGTATTTTAGTGAACGGGATCTGCAACCACAAGCACATCAATATATTTGGTATCCCTCATTATAGTTCTAACAATAGAACCTCTTAAAATTTCATGAAATCTTGTTCTAGCAGATGGTCCTATTATTATCTGAGTTATATTATTATCCGTAGCGAACTCAATAATAGGCCTTTCACGGTGTTTAGATTTTTCCACCTTAAGCTTTACACCAAGCTTTTCACATAACTTTTTTAGTTCTTCTAATTTTTTATACTCCGTTTTTGAGTGATTATAAGATTTACTTACTGTTAGAACATAAAATTCTGCCTTTAACCTCTTCGCCATTCTAAAACCACGCCTAATTAAATATTCTGCATTAAAATTAAGATTAACACAAACTAAAATCTTCTCCTGTGCTCCAATTAATCCTTCTACGCTCTTTTTATTCTTATATACTACAAGTTTTTCATCAACTTCATTTGCAACTTCTCTTAAAGTAATCTCTCTTAAGGCATTTAAATTCCCTATTCTAAAAAAATGGTGCAAGGCATCATCAATTTTATCCTTTGAATAAACTTTTCCAGCATTTATTCTCTCGCGAAGTGAATCAGGAGTTATATCTATAACTTCAATTTCATCAGCAGTCTCAATAATTTTGTCTGGAATTGTTTCTTTAACCTTAATTCCAGTCATCCTATTAACATGATCATTTAAACTTTCTAAATGCTGAATGTTAACTGCTGTCATCACATTTATACCGTTATCTAATATTTCTAAAACATCTTCAAAACGTTTCTTATTTTTAGAAGTAGGAATATTAGTGTGTGCTAATTCATCTATTACAACAAATTCTGGTTTTCGTGCTATAACTCCCTCTAGATCAAGTTCTTTTAGTTTAATTCCTTTATAATCTATTTCTTTTAATGGAAGAATTTCTAAGCTCCCCATTTGTTCTTCTGTTCCCTTTCTCCTATATGTTTCTATAAGACCTATTATAATGTCTATATTCCCCTTTTTCATATCATTGGCATCATGGAGCATTTGATAGCTTTTACCTACACCTGGAGCAGCTCCAATATATATTTTTAATTTTCCCTTTACTCCTTTTTCATAATCTTCCATATTACTATCACATCCTATATATTTTCTATGTTAATATAATCATTGATATAGTTAATTATCAACATTTAACCTTTAAATATGTGCATCATTAAATAATTCATAAATATCATTAAACAACTTTGCTTCATCGAGTTTATTAATATTCTTATTTACTTCACTTATTAAATGATAAATTTCTTTATTATAAGGGTTTATTGCTAATGCTTTTTTTAAAATATTATGCGTTCCTTCAAAATTACCCTTTGCAAATAATTCTTTTGATTTTAAAATTAGAATACCCTCTTCATCTAAATGTTTTAAATTCTCATCAAATTTCTCTTTAGGATTAAAAATTTCATCTAAAACAGCACTCACTCTATCTGGAGAAAATGGTTTTTGAAGATAAGCTACAGCTCCAAGTTTAGTACAATCAATTGCGTTTTTCACCGTGGCATAGGCAGTCATAATAATAACAGGGCATATAACCCCAATTTCTCTAATAGTCTTTAAAACCTCTGTTCCATTCATTTCTGGCATTCTGATATCTAAAAAAATGATGTCTATATTATCCTTTTCCTTTTGGACTGTATCTATAGCTGATTTACCATCCTCAGCAGTAAGAACCTTATAACCCTTTAATTCAAGACAAGTAGTTAATAACATTCTTATATTTTTTGTATCATCTACTACCAAAACCTTTTTCATAATATCCACCTACCTCATTAATTTCGTTGTTTAAATAAATTTTGCGCTTTCACCAAAACAATTATAGTAGCTAAAGCCAGACTGCCCTGTTCTTCAGTCTGGCTTGTTATTCATATTAATTTCATCTTTTATATTATATAATAAAAAGTTATTTTATTAAAGTTCACCTTTGTTTTTTAATATGTTTGCTATCTCTAAATTAGCTCCTAATACATTTACTCTTGGTTCACCAAAGATACCTAAAGTTTTTCCTTCTGTGTTTTTTATTATAATATTATTTAAATCACTTGAGCTAATATTAGTTGCTTTTGAAACAGCTGCTACCTGTATTTTAGCTGACTGTGGACTAATATTAGGATCAAGTCCTGATGCGGAACTTGTTAACAAATCAGTAGGTATATCTTTTGCTTTTAAACCAGGATGATTTTTTAAAAAAACTGCCATATCTTTTTTTACTCTAGCCATTAAAACAGGGTTCGAAGGCCCAAGATTCGTAGATCCTGAAGTTACTCCAGCATATGAAATGTTACCTTTGCTATCTGGTTTTATATCTGCTTTCGTGTAGGTATTATAATTAGAACTTGAAACTCTTCCGATAAAAAACCTTTTATCTGTAAAACTCTGTCCTATAAGTTTAGATCCAACTACTTTTCCATTAAGACTAACCATACTACCATTAGCTTTATTATTAAATAACACTTGAGCTATTGCGGTCATAGCTAGAGGATATATTAAGCCACATAAAACAAGCATAACTACACTTAATAATACTGATTTCTTTAACATCTCTTTCATTTCTATCTCTCCTCATATAAAACCTAAGATTAACTTAAGTTTAAAATTCTAAGCAATGGTGTAATCACTAAATCTAATATTTTAATTCCTACAAAGGGAGCAACAAGTCCACCTAATCCATAAATCAAAAGATTTCGACGAAGCAAAGCTTCTGATTTCATTGGCGTATATTTTACACCTTTCATTGCGATAGGAATTAAAGCTGGAATTATTATAGCATTAAATATTAATGCAGAGATTATAGCACTGTGTGGTGTTGATAACCTCATAACATTAAGTACATTCATTCTTGGTATACCAACTGCAAACATAGCCGGAATAATTGCAAAATATTTTGCTACGTCGTTTGCTATACTAAAAGTAGTTAATGCACCTCTTGTTATAAGTAGTTGTTTACCAATTTCTACTACCTCTAATATTTTTGTAGGATCTGAATCAAGATCTACCATATTGGCGGCTTCTTTAGCTGCAGTTGTTCCACTATTCATTGCAATGCCAACATCTGCCATAGCTAGAGCTGGTGCATCGTTTGTTCCGTCTCCTGTCATTGCTACAAGTTTACCCAAAGCCTGTTCTTTCTTAATTACATTAATTTTATCTTCAGGCTTACATTCTGCAACAAAATCATCTACTCCAGCTTCCCTAGCTATTGTTGCTGCAGTAAGCGGATTATCTCCAGTACACATAATAGTTTTAATTCCCATTTCTCGAAGTCTTGCGAACCTTGCTATAAGACCGGGTTTTACAGTATCCTTTAAGTATATAACACCATATATTTCATTGCCCACGCATACAGTAAGAGGTGTACCACCAGCACTAGCAACTCTTGTTACCGCAGCTTCTAAATCTGTAGGAACTTTTCCATCCATCAATTCTATATATTTAATTATAGAATCTGATGCACCTTTTCTAATCTTGACTCCATTTGCAAGGTCCATACCACTCATTCTTGTTTGAGCTGTAAACTCTATAAACTCAGCCTCATTATAATCAACCTCATTAATTGAAACTCCTTGCTTTTTAGCAAGCTGAATTATCGACTTGCCTTCAGGAGTTGTATCTTTTATTGAAGATATTAAAGCTTGCAGCATGAGATCTTCTAATGTATGCTTTCCAACAGGTATAAACTCAGCTGCAAGTCTATTACCATAAGTAATTGTTCCCGTTTTATCAAGAATCATTGTATCTACATCACCACAAGCCTCAACAGCTTTACCAGACATTGCAATTACATTAAATCTTGTTACCCTATCCATTCCAGCTATTCCAATCGCGGAGAGAAGTCCTCCAATAGTTGTAGGAATAAGGCAAACAAGTAATGCTATAAAAGTAGAAATTTGTATCGTAACTTTAGAATAAATAGCCATTGGATATAAAGTTACTATAACAATTACAAATATTAGGGTTAAAGCTACGAGTAACGTACTTAACGCAATTTCATTTGGCGTCTTTTTCCTTGACGCACCTTCAACAAGCTTAATCATCTTATCTAAAAATGATTCTCCAGGTGTTACTGTTATTTCTACTTTAAGCCAGTCACTGACAACTTTAGTTCCGCCTGTTACCGATCCGAAATCACCGCCTGCTTCCTTAAGTACAGGAGCTGATTCCCCAGTAATTGCAGATTCATCAACTGATGCAAGTCCCTCAATTACCTCTCCATCATTAGGAATAAAATCACCAGTCTCGACTAAAACTTTATCTCCTTTTTTTAACTCAGCAGCACTTACTACTTTAAAATTTCCTTTAGAATCAAGTAACTTTGCCATAGTATCCGTGCGAGCTTTCTTTAAGCTGTCAGCTTGAGCTTTTCCACGTCCTTCAGCCACTGCTTCAGCAAAATTAGCAAACAGAACTGTAATTAATAATATAAGGGATACAATTCCATTATAAGCTCTAATATTTTTCCCTGAATCACCAAATACATATGGGAAAAACGTTAAAAATGAAGTTATTACAAAACCAATCTCAACTACAAACATAACAGGATTTTTCATCATATATTTAGGGTTTAGTTTTATAAAAGAACCCTTAATAGCATCTTTAAGTATATCCCCAGTTATAATTTTTTTCTTACTCATAATATATCCACGCCCCTTCCTAATGACCTATAGCATTAAATGTTCTGCTATAGGTCCGAGTGTAAGTGCTGGCAAGAATGTCAAAGCACCTATTATTATCACAACACATATTAAAATTACTACAAATATGCTATTGTCCGTTCTAAATGTAGCCATAGTTTCAGGAACAGCAATTTTCGATGCGAGAGATCCTGCAACAGTTAGTAGTATTATTATTGATAAATATCTTCCAAGAAGCATTGTAATACCCGTTGTGGTATTAGCAAACACTGTATTACCATTAAATCCTGCAAAAGCTGATCCATTATTAGCTGCAGCGCTAGTAAATTGATAAACCGTTTCAGTAAGTCCGTGAAAGCCCGGATTTGTTATTGAGCTAAGTCCCATTTTTGTTGAAAGCGAAACAGAAGATGGAAATAATATTATAAATGGATGCACAAGTATTGCAAGTGCAATCAACTTAATCTCCTTGCCTTCTATTTTTTTACCCAAAAATTCAGGCGTTCGTCCAACCATTAAACCAGCGATAAACACTGTGATTATTGCATACATTATCATGTTCATAAACCCAACACCTTTACCGCCAAATACAACATTAAGCATCATATTCCATAATGGTACAAGTCCTCCTAAGGGCATTAGTGAATCATGCATAGTATTCACAGTTCCGGTGGTAAATGCAGTAGTAATCGTAGTAAATAGTGCAGATGCTGCTATACCAAATCTGACTTCTTTGCCTTCCATATTACCCATTGCCTGACTTAACCCAATATGTGCTAAATTTGGATTTCCTGCTCTTTCTGACATGTATATAACTGGGATCATCATTACAAGTAATACTGACATAGCTATAAAAATTACCCAGGCTTGTTTTTTATTCTTAAGCATTAATCCAAAAGCAATAACTATTGATCCAGGTAATGCCATCATAGAAAGTAATTCAACTAAATTCGAAAATGGAGTTGGATTTTCAAAAGGGTGTGCAGAATTTGCATTAAAGAACCCTCCACCATTTGTTCCTATGTGTTTTATAGATTCAAGTGATGCAACTGGTCCTATTGCAATATCTTGATATTGATTTTGTATTGTTGTTATAGTCTTAGTTGGAGCAAGAGTTTGAGGTACGCCTTGGGAAACTAAAACCACTGTAATAACTATTGACAATGGAAGTAAAACTCTTGTAATTATTCGAGTTATATCTACGAAAAAGTTTCCTAGTGTCTTTTTCCTTCCAATAATTCCTCTCATAAAGGCACCAGCCGCTGAAAACCCAGTAGCTGCAGATGTAAACATTAAAAATGTCATTACTACCATCTGACTTAGGTAAGAGACTCCTGATTCTCCAGCATAACCTTGAAGATTAGTATTTGTTATAAAACTTACAGCTGTATTAAAAGATAGATCTGGAGTCATTGATTTTATATTATTAGGATTTAAAAAGTGCAAACTTTGTATTCTTAAAATAATATAAGCAAATAAGCACATTACAACATTGGATATTATTATTGCTAGAATATATGTTTTCCATGTCATTTCATCTTTCTTTATTCCAGTAAATTTAAAAATTAAATTATCAATTTTGTTAAATAATGGATCAACAAAAGATTTCTCTCCACTTATAACATTATAAACATATCTCCCTAAAGGGATAACAATGAGAACGAACAGAATTAACGGTATAATGATTTGTATAATTTCCATTTAATAGACCTCCTAGTTAAATTATCTCCTACTCTTAGAAATGGGAAACTCCCCTTGTGAAATGTCATTAAAACTTTTCCGGATTGAAAAGAGCATAAAATAAATAACAAAATAGCAATACTATAATTATTATTAGTGCGACCATATGAAACCCTCCTAAAATTAATTGTTAATATCTTCAACTTGCTTTTGACACCACTTAACAAAACAACTAAAAATTACATATGTAGCTACTATAATTCCTAAATATAATATATCAAACATACTTATCCTCCTTTTAGAAAGCTAAATCTTTAATTTCGACTGTTTACTACAATATTGCATAAAGAGATTATAATCCCTATTAGCTTTTTACTAAAGTCTAGTTAAAGTCTCCTTAAAATATTCTTGCATCTATTTATCCTCATTAGGACAAACTATATATAGCACTCGTAGTTCTAAATCGATTATTGACCGTTTTCCTTAGTCTTATGTTTATTATTTAGTTTTAACCTTGTTTTAATACATTTAATAGATATTTCAATAAAAATAGACATGAGATTTCTCTCATGTCTATCTATTTATAATTTTCTCGTTTAACAGCAATTATATAAAAATATTGTGTTTTAACAATTAAACCACTTCTATGTTATTCTATGTAAACTTCTCTAAGCATTTTAATCTCTTCTGCATGACCAGCTAACTCATTTGGAGTTTCTAAATAAAATGGTAAATGACGTAATTTGGGATGATTAATAATTTTGCTAATTGCTTCTATCCCAATTGAACCTTTACCAATTATTTCATGTCTATCTTTATGACTTTTAAATGGATTTTTACTATCGTTTAAATGAATTGCATAAAGCTTATCAAGACCAATAATTCTATCAAACTCATCTATTACTCCATCTAAATCATTAACAATATCATATCCAGCATCATATATATGGCAGGTATCAAGACATACGCCCATTTTTGGGGAAAGTGTTACACCATCAAGAATTTGTTTTAATTCTTCAAATGTTCGACCTACTTCCGTTCCTTTACCCGCCATTGTCTCTAAAAGTACCCTAGTTGTTTGTTCCGGTTTTAATATACCGTTAAGCATATTTGTAATATATTCTATTCCCTTCTCAACGCCTTGTTTTACATGACTACCAGGATGAAAATTGTAAAAACTATTTGGGAAATATTCCATTCTTAATAAATCATCTTTCATAATCATCACCGCAAATTCTCTTGTTTTTTCATCGGCAGAACAAGCATTTAGTGTATATGGTGCATGAGCTAAGATTGTAGCAAAGTTGTTTTCTTTTAATATTTCTAACAACGATGCTACATCACTTGGATCAATTTCTTTTGCTTTACTCCCTCTAGGATTCCTAGTAAAAAACTGAAATGTGTTTGCTCCTATACTAAGCGCATCTTCTCCCATAGATTTATAACCCTTCGCTACTGATAAATGACAACCTATATTTAACATAATCATCCTCCAAAATAAATTGTATTTTTAAGATACTATTCTACTTAATTTAGTGTAACCAAACCTACTACATTATATAGAGCATACAAAACTATTGAAGCCTTACCTAAATATAAAAGAACTTTAATAAAATTTTAATTTATTAAAGCTCTTTTATCTATTAATACTTGTCCTTTTTATGCAAAAACACTTTATGCTATTTTACAATAATTAAGTCCTTTGTATAATGATTAAGTACTTCGCAACCATCTTGTGTAACTATTACTAAATCTTCAATACGTACTCCCACATCACCTGGAATGTAAATACCAGGTTCAATCGAGAAAATTTGTCCTATTTGGACTTTATCAGTATTAGAAGCTGACACATCTCCGAAATCATGAACCTCTATTCCTATTGAATGGCCTAATCTATGGGTAAAATATTTACCATAGCCTTTTTCTGTTATATAGTCTCTCGCTGCAGCATCTATATCACAAAATCTAACTCCTGCTTTAACTTTCTCAATTCCTCTCTTATTTGCTTCTTTAACAATATTATAAACTTCCCTACTGTGATCTGATACTGTTTTGTAAAAAACGGTTCTAGTCATATCTGAACAATATGAATTCATTTTGCACCCGATATCAATAACTACACTATCCCCTTCTTTAACTGTTGATTCATCAATTTCATGATGAGGATCAGCAGCATTCGCACCATAACCTATAATTGGATCAAATGAATGACCTTGTGCACCCATATCTTCCCATATATCTCCTAGTAACTTTCCCATTTTCTTTTCAGGATACTTTTTCGGTATAAGTTTTATCATTTTATCTACAGCCTTATCATTTAATGCTGAAGCTATTCTCATTAAGTCTTTTTCCACTTCATCCTTACACATTCTTACTCTATCAAGAATTTCAGATCCATTTACAAACTTACTTCCACCATTTAGCTCCATTAGTTTTATTAAGAAATGAGCTGGCCAATTTTTATCTATGCCCATTGGTTTATCTTTTATAACGTATTTTGCAAGTATTTCTACTGGACTCTGAGTATCATTAAACCATATTTTTTTCACACCTAAATCTTCTTTTACTGGAAATAACTCATTAATAAATAATTTATTATCACCTTTTAAACTAATGTAAAGTGCAAGCATCCTCTCACCAGATAAAATCCATTTTCCAGTAAGATAATATATCGCAGCTGGATCAGAAACTATCATTTGAGGTACTGATGAATTTTCCATAATTTTTAATACTTTGTTGAGTCTCTCTTCTATCATTAAAAATTCCTCCTATAATAAACAGTATATTATGTTAATAATAACTTAAATCTATCATAAATGCTTATTAATGTATATGATTTATAAAGTATTTAATAATACTTTATAAAAGCGCAATAATTTTTAGGCAAAATAAAAAAGGCCATAAGCCTTTTCTATTTTCAATTAAATCATCTCCTGGGTCGCTGTAACAGCTATGCGGGATATGATTTAAAATAACTTAATATCTATTTTAATATCTCCATTTATCATGCAGTAAGCTGTATTTTCTTCAACTTTTAAATATATTTCTATAGTTTTAATATCTGAAAGTTTATGAGTTTTTTCCCATTCTTCTTGAATTCTATCTAGTATTGTTTCTTTAGATGCCTCTTTTCCGTTATATTGTACACAAAATCCAACCTTTACCCTCTTCGCTATTTTTTTCTTAGCTACTGTTTTTCTTGCAGCAGTAGTTGCTATATTAGCTTTTGATTTAACATTTTTAGCAATGCCTTTCACCACATTAATAGTCTTTCCAACATTTTCTTTTGTAGCATCAGAAACTATTGTTATTGCTTCTTCTTTTGCAAAATCCGAACTATTTTCTTCATTCATATCATTTACCCCCAATTATAAATAATTTTTTCTTTTTTCTTATTCTATATCTATTCTACATTTATTCCCAAAAACCCTCTTTAGGAGATTAGTATAAGTGCATAGAAGTCAACTTTAGGTTACCTTCTTGCTAATTAGTTGTTAATATAACTATTTTTTTCAATAAACCATAGAAAATAATTATACCAAAATATACCAATGTTCTTCTTATTATTATACACAATATTAACATAAATTTCAATATTAAGCATATAATCTAAAAATAAAAAACAAGAACACCAAAATGGCATCCTTATTTTTCATATTTTCCTATAACAGTGGATATAATTGCAGTTAAATAAGAAATAGATTTGTTGAGATTTTCAATTCTCTCTTCGAACCTTACCAGCAAATATATACTCACACCTATAGGGAAGCCAACTGTACTAACCAGTTTAACAAATGCATCATACAAAAGCATTACCTCCCTAACCGTTACAAAGAATATATATGATGTTTAAAATTATTTTGTCGTTATTTTTTATAATTAATCTTACTTTAACAACATTTTGGAAGCTTCAAGTCTGCCCTCTTCTATAAGTGGCAGTTGTCTAAACTAGGAAAATCACTTTGGTGGCAGTCTAAATCTGCTTCCAAAGTTGTTAATATTGCAGCTCCGCAGGAGATGATTTAATATTACATTCACACTTAATAAAATGTGGAATATATTAAAGTACAACTACAACTTAATTAGCCTAACAACTTTCAAAAGGGTATACGCCTACCTATATGTGTTGGTATAAAGAGCACCAACTCCAATACTTAAGTAAAATTATATGATTTTCTGTTAAAGTAGCTATATTTATTTTAATAGATTTTCAAACTTTTACTTATTAAATTTAAGGAGGTTATTTATATGAGTCATAGACATAACAATAATTGTTGCTGTAAACCTGTTAGTTGCTGTCAACCTGTTAACAACTGTGGGAATGGATGCGGAAATGGATGTGGAAATAACGGCTTTGGCGGAGGCTTTGGTGGTAGCTGCGGAGGTGGCGGTGGCATCTTAATACTTCTTTTACTATTAGGCTGCGGTGGTATCGGTGGACGTGGTGGATTCGGCGGATTTGGTGGTGGCTTTTAACGACATTTCAGAAGGAAAGTCTCCCACTTCTATAAGTTGGAGTTAGCTACCCTAGTGAAATAGAACTTCAGTGGGGGGATAACAATTAAGAATTGTTATCTACTCCAGAGAACTACAAAGGGGTAAATCGCCTTCTGAAGTCGTTATACTACAGCTCCGCAGGAGATGATTTAATTGATTTTAATAAGGCACTTCTAATAGATTTTATTAGAAGTGCCTTTTTTTATTTATACATAAGTTCTAGTTCTTTTTGAACATCATCATTTTCCATATACTCATCATATGTCATTATTTTATCCATTAATCCCTTAGGTGTAATTTCTATTATTCTATTTGCAACTGTTGCAATTAGTTGAGAATCCTGAGACGTTAATAACATTGTTCCAGTATAACTTGTCATCCCATTGTTTAATGCAGTAATAGACTCTAAATCTAAGTGATTAGTAGGCTCATCAAAAATTAAAACATTAGCATTACTAAGCATCATTTTAGAAAGCATACATCTAACTTTTTCTCCACCTGACAAAACGCTAGCTTTTTTAAGAGCTTCTTCTCCTGAGAAAAGCATTCTACCTAAAAATCCTCTAATAAAACTTTCAGCTTTATCATCAGAATACTGACGTAACCAATCAACTAATGTGCAATCTATACCATTAAAATATTCTGAGTTATCTTTTGGTAAATAAGCTTGAGATGTAGTAATTCCCCATTTAACTTCACCGCTATCTGGCTCTATCTCACCCATTAATATTTTAAAAAGTGTAGTTTTAGCTATTTCATCTGCTCCGGTAAACGCAATCTTATCTCCCTTACTAACTACGAAAGATACATTATCAAGGATTTTTTCTCCCTCTATAGTTTTACTTAAATTTTCAACTGTTAGTAAATCATTTCCAGCTTCCCTCTCTGGCTTAAATCCAACAAAAGGATATTTACGAGAAGAAGGTTTAATATCATCTAAAGTTAATTTATCTAATTGCTTTTTACGAGATGTAGCTTGTTTTGCTTTAGATGCATTAGAACTAAATCTAGCAATAAAGCTTTGTAGTTCAGCAATTTTCTCTTCTTTTTTCTTGTTTTGATCTTTAGCCATTTGAAGCGCCAATTGACTAGACTCATACCAAAAATCATAATTTCCAACGTATAATTGGATTTTACTAAAATCTATATCCGCAACATGAGTACATACTTTATTTAAAAAATGTCTATCATGAGAAACAACTATGACAGTGCTCTCAAAATTGAGCAAAAAGTTTTCAAGCCAACTTTTAGATTTTACATCTAAATTATTTGTAGGCTCATCTAGTAATAAGATATCAGGTTTTCCAAATAAAGTTTGAGCAAGAAGTACCTTTACCTTTTCTGATCCTGTTAATTCCTTCATTTTCTTGTTTTGAAGTTTTTCGTTTATGCCAAGTCCCATTAGTAGAGTTGAGGCTTCTGATTCTGCTTCCCATCCATTAAGTTCTGCAAACTCGCCTTCTAGTACTGAAGCTCTAATTCCATCTTTATCAGTAAAATCCGATTTTGCATACAATTTATCCTTTTCTGTCATTATTTCAAAAAGTCTTATATGTCCCATCATCACAGTTTTAAGAACTTCGTATTCATCGAATTCAAAGTGATCCTGCTTTAAAACTGCTAATCTTTCTCCAGGAGTAATAAATACTTCTCCGGTATTCGCTTCTATATCTCCTGATAATATTTTAAGAAATGTTGATTTACCAGCGCCATTAGCACCAATTAATCCATAACAGTTACCCGGATTAAATTTTATATTAACATTATCAAATAATTTACGTACACCATATCTTAAGCTTATATTGTTTGTACTAATCATATATTTATATATACCTCCATATTAACTGGAACTCCCACACATAATATCTGTAGGTTTTCCACAAAAAATTTTAATTTAATTATAGCCTAAACTACTAAGTTATTATAACACACGCAAGGAAACTAGGCTATTGTAATTTATTTCTTGCATATGTCCGATCTATTTTTTATTATAATTTGATGACTTACTATCAGTTCTAGACTTATGTCCTGTTACCCTATCTTTAGGTATAATTTTGGGATCAGTAATTTTACCCATGTGGATATCTTTTCGTGTTATTTGGATGTTAAAATCTTTTTCATAGTTTTTAATAAGATCGATTTCTCTTTCTTCCACTATGGATAGTGCAAGCCCACGCTCTCCCATTCTTCCTGTTCTTCCTACTCTATGTAAATAATCTTTAGAATTTTCTGGTACATCAAGATTAAATATGTGAGATACTCCCACTATGTCTAGTCCCCTTGCTGCTAAATCAGAAGCCACTAAAAGTTGAATTTTGCCTGTATTAAAATCCTCAAGAGCTTTTTTTCTGTCCATCTTTTCAGATGTTCCATGAATACCCTCTACATTTAATTTATGATACCTAAGCTTTGATGTTGTAATCTCAACCTCATCACTTTTGTTAATAAATATAATTGCCTTTTCAGGTTTAGTTGAACTTATAAGTTTCCTTAAAAGCTCAATTTTATCTCTCTTTTCAACTACAAAATAAATATGCTCTATGTTTGGATTTACTACACTTTTGTCACCCACCTTAATTACTTCTGGATCTTTCATTAAGGTTTTAGCAATTTCAACTACTTTAAGTGAAATTGTAGCTGAAAATAGCATAATCTGTCTATCACGAAGTGTAGTTTTTATTATTGCTTTTACCGCATCTATGTTATTCTCATCTATCATTCTATCGCCTTCATCTATTACTATAGTCTTAACGAAATGCGATTTTAGTTTTTTCATTGTTATAAGTTCTACAATTCTTCCAGCTGATCCTACTATTATATGAGGTTTTTCCTTAAGATACTCTAATTGTCTTTTAATATTAACACTACCTATTATACTAGTTGATCTAACTAAGCTATTTGAGTTAACTGATAACAATTCTACCTGCTTATGTATTTGCATTGCAAGTTCATGAGTAGGTGCAAGTATAATTGCTTGAATATTCTTTGATGTTACATCTATTTTCTGAAATATAGGTAATAGGTAAGCTAAAGTTTTACCTGTACCTGTCTCTGACTCTCCAATAACATCCTCACCTGCAAGTCCCATTGGTATAGCCTTTACTTGTATTTCTGTAGGACTTTCAATCCCTTGTTTAGCAAGCCCTTGTATAAGGTTTTCTTGTAATCCTAGTTCATTAAATAATTTATCCATTTGTTCTCCTTTATTCTAAGAAATCTTGTCGTTAGCGTATTTAAATATTGCTGCCTTTATAGCTAGATAATCTATTTCATCTGGTAATGCTTCTTTAATTGGTTTTAACTTTGAAGCTCCAATTTTTTTTATTACCTCAATAATTAATGCCTCATGTTTTTTAGGAATAAAATCATCTAAATTAACATCAAAACCTTCATATGCACATTTTAATATATGATCTTGTACTGTAAGGCTTTTTAATTTTCTCTCATCTATTATGTCCGCTACGCTTTTACCTTGTTTATACATATTGTAAGTAATAACATAGCTAGGTACCTTTTCTTCATTTTTACCATCTTGCTTTACTTCATTTTTCGCATTGCAGTTACTACCCACTTCTTCATTATATAGTATTTCTTCCTTTTGTTCTATATTGTTTTCTTTCATATATTTTTTTATAGTGCTAATAAATTCTTCGCCATATTTGTTAAGTTTAGATTCCCCTACACCTTTGATGTTAAGCATTTCCTTTTCATTTACTGGAAAATATTCACTCATCTCTCTTAATGCACTATCTGCAAAAACAATATATGGTGGAACTTTTTCACGCTCAGAAATTTCTTTACGCAAAGCTCGTAATATTTCAAATAGGCCAGTATCCTTAATTGCTTTAGCCTTCTTTTGTACAACTTTTTGATAGACTTTTTCTTCGTTTTTAAGAACTGCCACGGCTCTATCTTTTAAATGAACTACTGGAAATTGTCCATCTTCAAGTGATAGATATTCTTCCGCTGTTAGAACATTTATAAGGTCTTTTATCTCTTTAACTGTATACTGCTTTATTATCCCATAAGTAGATAACTTATTAAAACCAAGCTCCAGCACTTTTTTATTTTTTGAACCACGAAGGACCTCAGCAATTAATGTAGTACCATACCTCTCCTTCATTCTAAAAATACAAGAGAAGATTTTTTGTGCCTCAATAGTTATATCTACGAGTTCACTTTCATCATTACAAGTACTACAGTTTCCACATTTGTCTGGTACATTTTTTTCACCAAAGTACTCTAAAATAAACTGCCTAAGACATCTGCTCGTGTGCGAATAATCAACCATAGCTTGAAGTTTTTTATACTCATTTATCTTTCTGTCAGGGCCAACATTTCCTTGCTCAATAAAAAACTTCTGGAGTAGCACATCTGCTGCAGAAAACAACAATATACATTCGCTTGGTTCTCCATCTCTGCCCCCACGTCCAGCCTCTTGATAATAAGCTTCCATGCTTTTCGTTAAATTATAATGAATTACATATCTAACATTAGATTTATCTATTCCCATACCAAAAGCATTTGTTGCTATTATGATGTTTATATCATCATATAAAAACTTTTCTTGATTTTGCTTTCTCTCTTCATCATTAAGACCTGCATGATATCTACCTACTTTATAACCTTTTTTATGCAAAAGTTCATAAAGATTATTTGTTTCCTTTCTTGTGGCTGTGTAAATTATTCCCACTTTTTCTTTATTATCTTGAACATAATTTAAAACAAAATCTCTTTTGTTTTCTCCTCTAATAACAGTGAAGCTTAAATTTTCTCTGTTAAAACCAGTTACATAAACATCTGGCTCTCTCAATCTTAATAACTTTATAACATCTAATCTTACTTCCTGCGTTGCAGTAGCAGTAAATGCTGCTATAATTGGTCTTTCCGGTAATTTTTCTATCAAACTAGAAATTGCTCCATAGCTAGGTCTAAAATCATGTCCCCATTGTGATACACAATGAGCTTCATCAACTGCTAAAAGCGATATTGTTAATCTATTTAACATATTACAGAAAAAGTCTGACTCTAACCTTTCTGGGGCAACATAAAGAAGTTTAAACTCTCCCCTTGCTACCTTATCAATTCTTTCATTAACTTCATTAATACTAAGGGAGCTATTTATATATGTTGCAGCTATTCCTATACTATTTAATGTGTCCACTTGATCCTTCATAAGTGATATAAGTGGCGAGATTACAAGTGTTACTCCATCAAGCATTAGAGCCGGTATCTGATAACACACTGACTTTCCTGCACCTGTAGGCATTACAGCAAAGGTATCTTTTCCACCTAAAATACTCTCTATTACATCTGCTTGCCCTTTTCTAAAATTATCATAACCATAATACTTCTTTAATTTTTCTTGTGCTTCATGCAACATGCGTAATTCTTCCTCTCATCCGTAATAATTTCTTACAATAGTATAACATTATTTTAAATACTTTGTACCTTTATGTAAATGAAATTTGTATCTCTTTATATTAAATCCTGTATTTCGCTATTGACAAAACTTTGTTAAAATTATATATTGATTATTTTTTTAAAATCCTTAACATAATGTCTGCTAACAGGTACTTCCTCTTCCACGCCCTCTATTTGGAGCAAAAATGTGTTATTATCTGATGGAACTATTTTATAAATTCTATCTAAATTAACTAAATAACTTTTATGACTTCTAAAGAAATTACGCTTAACTAACTTATCTTCTAATTGAGTTAAAGTGTCATGCGTTGTAAATTTGTCATCTCCTGTAAAAATAAAAACCTCTTTATTTAATACAGTACAATACAATATATCTTGTGGATGCACTAGGTATATACACTCATTCTTCCAAACTGGTAACTTTACCATGCCTTCCTTTCTTCTTCTATCTTGTAATATGTTTTTATTACAGTTTAACCTTTCATTTATCTTATCCATAGTAAGCTCTAATCTCTTCTCTGAAAATGGTTTTAGAACATAATCAATAGCATTCATTTGAAACGCTCTTATTGCATATTTATCAAATTCAGTTACAAATACAATGCTTACAGGAAAATCCAGGTTACATATCTCTTCAGCCATTATAAATCCATCAATAACTGGCATCTCTATATTTAAAAACACAATTTCCGGTCTAGATATTTTTATAAATTCTAAAGCGGTTGAGGAGCTTAAAAATTTTCCTATAATATTCATTTTATTATTTTTGCTTAAAATATTGCTTAACTCATCTAAAGACAGTTTATTAGCCTCTACTAAAACTACTCTTAACATATACACCCCGCCCATAATTATATTTCACTCTACTAAGAAAAAAATATTATTCTATTTAATTTAATTTAATTTACTTTACCCTTATACTCTCAAAAATTTCTCTCTATAACACATTTATGTAACGTAATATTTAAACTATGTATTATTTATTATGTACATAATTTAATTACCTAAAACATCTACTTTTTATATTTAGTAATATATCGTGTGATTTACTATTTACCTTAGCAAAAACAGACTTTATTTTAAATAATATTTAAATAATCTTAATAAATGACGCTATTTTTATTAATAATAGGTTATATTTATATAAACCCTAATCATTAGTCATTAAATACTGGACATTTCCAAGATATTATTCTAATATTAACTAAGAGAATTTTATTAAGTCTAAATAAATAGGAACGATCAGTAAATTGACTTCTTATTTTTTAACTATACTTAGCTACATATAATAGAGGAGGTTTTTAATTATGGCAGCAACACATTCGTTTGACATAGTATCAGATGTAGATATGCAAGAAGTAGATAATGCTATAAATCAAGCATTAAAGGAAATCAAACAACGATATGATTTTAAAAATACTATTACTGAAATTAACTTAGGTAAAGAAGATATTAAGATAATATCTGATGATGATTTTAAATTAAAAGCAGTTATAGATGTCCTTGTAAGTCGATTAATTAAAAGAGGCATTTCTGGCAAGGCATTAGATCTCGGTAAACAAGAACCTGCCACATTAGGTTCAGCAAGACAAACTGCCAAAATCGTAAAAGGTATTTCCACTGAAAAAGCTAAAAAAATCATTGCAGTAATAAAATCTACTAAAATTAAAGTTCAAACTCAAATTATGGACAACCAGCTAAGGATTACTGGTAAAAAACTCGATGATCTACAGGAAATAATGGCTTTAATAAAATCAAAAGATTTTGATATTGCCCTACAATTCACAAATTTTAGATAATCGTATTTATAAAGATTAGTATCAGTTTACACTGATACTAATCTTTTTTTATTTAACGACATTTCGCAGATGTTACAGCAACCTAGGAGATGATTTAACACTATAACATACAATGTAAATCATATAATTCTTATAAAATACTGTTTTTAATAGCTTACACTATTTTCTAACTATTATGAATATTGTAATAGTTAAAAATTTTTGTATTATGTATAAGGTATTATAATACTGTTTAAAATGACATACCAATATATTTTATTTGCATAATACGTAAAAGTTTGTTAATTTTTATTGTTTTTCTTAAATATTTTCATAAACCTATTGACGTTTTATGTTATTTTTGCTACAATTTAATTATAAATAAGTCGAAAGATGCTCGAGGAGGAAATTATATGAAATCAACAGGTATTGTAAGAAAAGTGGATGAACTTGGAAGAATTGTTATTCCTATAGAATTAAGAAGAACTTTGGATATAGATATCAAGGACGCTTTAGAAATCTATGTGGATGGTGATCAAATCATTCTTAAAAAATATGAACCAGCTTGTATATTCTGTCAAAATGCAAGAGACGTTGTAAATTACAAAGGTAAAAACATTTGTAAAGATTGTCTTGCTGAATTAGGTTCAGGTAAATAATTTAAGATAATTTGTTTTAAATTGGTATGATTATATACTTAATACTAAAAACATAAAACAAGAGATATCCTTTCAAGGATATCTCTTGTTTTATGTTTTTAATCTAAATTCACTAGAACAGTTTGAGCAGGTTACAATGATTTTACCTTTTTTCCTTGGTAATCTTAATTTTTGTTCACATTTAGGACAAATAGTTATTATATATTTTCTTTTTTCCTTAAATTTTTCTAAAGGGTTGTACTGTCTAACTTTTCTATTAGTTGACTTCATATCCTGTTTTAATCTTTTCTTAAAAATTTCTACTTTGTAATAAAATCTTCTTTCTATATTTTCATATACAAATTTTTCATTACTTCTTTTATTTACATTTGTTGACGTAATTCTCCAAATCGAATAAATAATAAGTACTATTCCTAAAAAACGTAAATGACTAACTAAAAGCAAACATATTCCTACTATTAAAGTTACTTTTGAAAATTTATCCCAACCATATATTTTTCTAGAAGATTTAACATGCATTTATACTATACCCCCTATTATTCTCTAAAATAGATAACAGTTCTAAATTGATATCCTTTTACAAACACATATAGAAACATTTAAAATGCTCTTAATTACTACATGCATCAGTCTTGTTCTTTATATATATTTTATCACTATAAATCGAAAATCATTATTAATTTTCTGTGAAAAATTCATAAACTACTATCTTTAAAGCTCAATCACATTTATTAATATTCCTAACAAGCCAATTAGGAATTAAGTCTTGTTTCCTTATATTTTGTCGAATGCATCTGTATAATTTAATATTTAATCCTATTTTATTAAACTTATTAAAATGCTATTGACTATTTGTGCAATTAATGTTATTCTTAAACTAAGAAATAAGTCGAAATAAAACGATATTTCACATACAAATGAAAAAACTTATTTTGATAAAACTTACAATAGTTAAAATATCCCCTAAATAACAAAAAGGTAAAAAGGAAACTATTTATATCTTAATAACCAATAAAACATTATCGTATTCATGGATATAAATATTTTATGTAGATGTATCTGTAGCAGTTTTATTAAAATTGTTTCCTTTATCTTTATCCCCCTAAATAAATTAAAAAAAATTTGTTTTAATTATTTATAAAACAAAAGAACTTGAGCAAATGCTCAAGTTCTTTTGTTTAGAATTTATTTGTTTTTTGTACCTTATTTCCAAAACTCACAGATTTGTTCTTTAGCATGTATATTACTATTAATTATTTGAAAATTGTCCCATTCCTTCGGGAAAAGTTGTCTATACCTTTTATGAAGAAATCTATCATCTATTAAAAGTACAGTACCTCTATCGTCTTCTGTTCTAATTACCCTTCCCGCTGCCTGTAATACTTTATTCATACCTGGATATATGTATGAGTATTCATACCCACAATGGCTTTTTTCATTAAAATAATCTTTTATAATTTCTCGTTCAAAGCAAATCATAGGATGACCTACCCCAACGATTATAACTCCAATTAGAGCATCTCCTTTTAAATCTATACCCTCTGAAAATATACCTCCTAAGACTCCAAATCCTAAAATGCTGTCATCACTCAAATTATTAAATTTGTTTAAAAAAGCTTCTCTTTCTTCTTCAGTCATAGAATTACCTTGGATACTGACTTTAACATTTGGATATTTAAGGGAAAATCTATTACACACTTTATCCATATATTTGTATGAAGGAAAAAACACCATGTAATTTCCATTTTTAGCACTTATTATAGAATATATGTACTCTACTATTTTTGAATAACTACTTTCTCTTTTATTATATTTTGTAGAAATATCTTTAGCTACCATAACCTTAAGATTATTTTTGTCAAAGGGAGAATTTAATGTTAAATTATAATCCCCACTTTGTCCTCCTAAAATATTTTTAAAGTATGCTAATGGTAATAAAGTTGCAGAAAAATATATAACTGATCGCCCTCTTTTGGAAGCTTCTCTTAAAAGTTTAGACGGATCCAAACAAAATATTTTTAATACTACATCATCCTGCGTACTTTCTACATATGTTACATATTTGTCATCATAAAATTCAGCTATTCTAATAAAATTTAAAGAATTGAAATACAACTGCAAAAAATTATCATATATTTCAGATTTTTCGTTTTTAGTAAGCCAGACTTCTAATATTTTAGTAAGCCTTGTTAACATATTATATATATCAACTGGCTCAGAATCTTGTTTATAATATCCATCTTCATTCGTCATTTTTTTCATATTAAGCATAAAAGAATTTAATTTATTTAAAATTCTGTACATACCATCATTTTTGCCTTTTATATCTTTTTTTAGCTGGAGTAGCAATTTTTTATGAATTTGTGCTGAAAACATTTCTCTAGCTCTATCTACTAAGTTATGTGCTTCATCAACCAAGATAGTATAATCTCCATTATTATCAGTAAAAAATCTCTTTAAATAAACCCTAGGATCAAACACATAATTATAATCACATATAACACTGTCAGCCCATAAAGTTAAGTCTAATGAGAATTCAAAAGGACATACAATATGCTTTTTTGAGTACATCTCAATTATCTCTCTGCTAAATGTGTTTTCATTTTTTAATATATCAAGAAGAGCATCATTAATCCTATCAAAATGTCCTTTTGCAAATTTGCATTGTTCTGGATTACATGCACTCCCCTTGCTAAAACACACTTTGTCTTTTGCAGTTATGGTAATGGTCTTAAACTCAAGACCATTCTCCTTCATCTTGTTAAATGCATCTTCTGCAACTTGTCTTGTTATAGTTTTAGCTGTCAAATAAAAAATTTTTGAGGTATGTCCTTCTCCCATAGCTTTAACCACCGGGAACAAAGTAGACATAGTTTTACCTATCCCAGTGGGTGCTTGAACAAACATTTTCTTATTTTCTACTACCGTTTTGTATACAAAAACGGCTAAATTTCTTTGTCCTTCCCTATAATTATCAAAAGGAAATTTTAAATCCTTTATAGTTTTATCACGCTTCTTATTCCACTCAATAGTAATATTTGCCCATATAAAATAACTAGAAATAATTCCATCAAAAAACTCTTGTAATTTGCTTATTGAAAAAGCTTTAATAAATTTTTTAGTTTTTTCATTATCTATTTCATAATAAGTCAATTGTACATTAATAAGTGAAAGATTATTTTGTATTCCATATATATACGCGTAACACTTAGCTTGAGCCCAGTGAAGGTTATTATAGTCCTCCTTAATAAGCTCTACATCTTTTGTAACAGTTTTAATTTCATCTATGGTTACCTTATTATCTTTAATTAAAATGCCATCAGCACGCCCTTCAATTACAATTGAGGTACCATCAAGTAATATGCTATGTTTTAAACTTACCTCTGACAAATATTCTTCGCCAAGCAAAATAGAATATTTTTCTCTATTCTCCTTTTGAATTTTCTGATGTGCTTTAGTTCCTTCTACAGCTCTACTACTTCCCATAAATCTCATATCTAAATCTCCTGCACGTAGTACAAATTCTACTAAGTTACGCACAGATATTTTTATATTTCTATTTTTATCCACAGGTTATACCTTCTTTACTGTATAAAGCTTATCTATGATTTGTACTTAACAACATTTTGGAAGCTTCAAGTCTGCCATCTTCTATAAGTGGCAGTTGTCTAGCCTAGGAAAATTGCTTTGGTGGCAGTCTAAATCTGCTTCCAAAGTTGTTAATATTGCAACGACCCAGGAGATGATTTAACTATTTTTCTGAGCTTCTATTTTCTCATCTAATTCATTTAAATATGTCCACCTAGTCATTAAATGTTCAGTTTCAGTTTTAATTTTCTTTTGTTTTTGAGTTAATTTCTCCAAATATTCAAAGTCACTACTTCCAGCGTTTATTAATTTATTAACCTCTTGTAGTTCTTCATCTTTTTTTTCAATTACGTCATCAATTTCATCATATTCCTTTTGCTCTTTAAACGTAAATTTTAACTGTTTGTTTCCATTAGTGTTTTTGTTATTATCTACTGCGACTTCTTTATTTTCATCTCTTTTGTTTTCTTCATTTTTACCATTGTTGTCTTTTTTATTCAAATCTTTATCATCTTCTAATACCTCTGGATGTTTACCTATGTATTCTTGATACTCAGTATAATTTCCAACAAATTGTATTATTTTTTCATTTCCCTCAAAACTAAATATTTGGTCTGATACTCTATCTAAAAAATATCTATCATGTGATACAGTTATAACCACACCATTAAATCCATCTAAATAATCTTCAAGTACCGCCAATGTTTGAATATCAAAGTCATTAGTTGGCTCGTCTAAAAATAATACATTTGGAGCTTCCATAAGAATTCTTGCTAAATAAAGTCTTCTCTTTTCTCCACCCGATAAACTAGAAATAAACGAATGCTTAGTACTTCCATCAAATAAAAATCTTTCGAGCATTTGAGATGCAGTAATTTGTTCACCATCTGCAGTAGTTATATATTCTGCACCTTCTCGAATATAATCAATTGCCCTAAGGTTTTCATTCATCTCACCATTTTCTTGATGGAAATATCCAATTTTCACTGTTTCTCCCCATTCTATTAGTCCCGAATCTTGTTTTATTACTCTACTTAGAATGTTCATAAGTGTAGATTTACCTATACCATTTGGACCAATAATACCCACTTTATCTCTTCTAGTAAATATATGGCTAAAGTTTTTAATTAATTTCTTTTCACCATATGCTTTAGATATATTCTCTACATTAAGAATTTTTTTACCAAGCCTAGTAGATGCTGAAGATAATTCTAAATTATCAGTTGTTATATCCACTTTTGCATTTTTGAGCTCACCAAAACGATCGATTCTAGCTTTTTGCTTTGTACTTCTAGCTTTTGCGCCACGTCTTATCCATGCTAGTTCTTTTTTGAATATACTCTGCCTTTTTCTCTCTAGCGTACCCATTAAAGCCATTCTTTCAACTTTCTTTTCCAAATACACACTATAGTTACCCTGATAACTATACAAATTACCTTTATCTAATTCAATAATTTTGTTTGTTATTCTATCTAAAAAGTACCTATCATGAGTAATCATAAGTAGTGCACCTTTTCTTTTATTTAAATACTTCTCTAACCAATCAATTATTTTATTGTCCATATGGTTTGTAGGCTCATCCAATATCAATAAATCTGATGGCGTAATAAGAGCAGCACATAAAGCTACTTTCTTTCTCTGCCCACCTGAAAGATCACCTATATGCTGTTTAAAATCAGTTATTCCAAGCTCGGTTAATATGATTTTGGCATCATTTTGTACTTCCCATCCATTACATGCATCCATTTTATCATTTAAATTCATTAATGAATTTAGAGTAGATTCACTCTCTGGATTCTCCTGTAATTTTTCTAAAACTACTTCGTATTCACGTATAACTTTCATAACATCAGTATCGCTCTTAAAAATTTGTTCAAGTACTGTAGCTTCAGAATCAAAATCAGGATTTTGTGATAAATATTCTATATTTACCTTATTTCCCTTTATAACTCTTCCTTCATCAGGAACTTCAAATCCAGCTATTATTTTTAAAAAAGTTGATTTGCCAGTACCATTAACTCCTATCAATCCAATTTTATCACCATCATTTATACCTAGTGATACTTTATCAATGAGTATTTTCTCACTGTAACTTTTACTCACTTCTTCTATTGTTAACAAATTCATACATTTACCATCCTTTTCACGGCATAACACCATACTTTAATTATAACCAAATAAATAGCTAAGTGATAGTGGAAATATTTCGAAGACAGTATTTCTCTACCCAAAGTTACATATTATTTATATTCATAGTTCTATATAAGAACAAAATCTCCCTACGGTCGAGTAAAAACCCTTATGCCAAGCAAATATGATAATCTCATCGTCCTTTGATTATCATATTTGCATCACATTCTGGGCATAGAACAAT
>NZ_JAHLEC010000005.1 GCF_018861705.1 Clostridium psychrophilum
AGGAACTAACGAACGTCACAATGGACTAATTCGTCGCTTCATTCCTAAAGGAAACCGTATGTCAGATTATAGTGTCTCTGATATTTCATTCATCGAGGAATGGATGAATACGCTTCCTAGGCGTATACTCCAATATAAAACTCCTGAAGATCTATTCGAAGCACAATTAGATATAATTTATGCAGCATAAGTAAATTCAACGATTTAAGTCATAAATACAAATTGGTTCAACTTGTTATTGCAATTGATCATATTTTAATATTAATGAATAGTTAATAAATCCATTTAAATTATACAAACACAATGATTTAGGATATAATAACATATGTTGTAATTTCACAGAATAGAAGTTTAAAAAATATATTTAGTAATTTTAAAAATGATGTAGAAGGATTAATGAAGTGGCAACAGATTTAAAACCAGATAAGGTTACTTTTGTGTTTTATTAGCTACAACAGAGGCATTGTTAAATAATAATTACAAGAAAAGTTAAGCGTTTGTCTTAATTATTGCATCTATAGAATGTAAATTTTTGGGGAGGTTTTATGACAACAAGAATTTTAGAATATGAGATTTTTAATGACAGCATGAAAGAATTACTTGAAAATATAAGTAATTTAGATAAAGTACATATTGTTTCTGGAAATCCAGAAGTACTTTTTAACGGATTACAAAACAGTGTATTGCTAGATAATTTTACTAGCAAAATGTCTGTTATTATACCAGATGGAGTTGGTACTGTAATATGTTCCAAAATTGTAAAACAACCAGTGAAGGAAAAAATTGCTGGTGTAGAAGTCATGGATAATATAGTAAAAAAATGTGAAAAAGAAAACAAAGGAATATATTTATTAGGTTCTACAAAAAAAACAGTTGATATGTGCAACATTAATTTAAGAACGAAGTACCGAAAATTAAATATTTTAGGAAGTCATGATGGATATTTTGAAATCGATGATTGCGAAAAAATATTAAAAGATATAGAAAAAGTTAAACCAGAAATACTATTTGTAGCGATGGGTTGTCCAAGGCAAGAAATTTTTATATCAAAATATATGGACAGACTTCCTTGTAAGGTATTTATGGGCGTTGGTGGAAGTTTTGATATTATAGCTGGTAATGTCAAACGTGCACCTAGATGGATGATAAAGTTAGGAATTGAATGGCTATTTAGAGTGGTAAAACAACCATTTAGAATTACTAGATTATCAAATATATTTAAATTCATTTTGTTAGTAATAAAAGACAAGCATAAAAGCAAATAGTTACTAGGTTTAAAGATAAATAAAGGAGGAGAGTTCTATTAAAGTTTTACATATAATATCTGGCAATGACAATGGTGGAGGTGGGAAACACGTACTAAATATATGCAACAAAGGTAATAAAAATTTTGAAAATATACTAGGGTGCATAGGAGAAGGTCCACTTTACCAAAAAGCAAAAGTTATGGATATTAGTTATAAACTCTTTAGTAAGAAGCTTAATAACATAGAGTTAGTGCATTTTGTAAACCACAATTCAATAGATATCGTCAGTTTTCATGGTGCAAAACCATTTTTAATACACTTGATTTTAAAAAATAAATTAAATTTACCTACGGTGGCTGTCGTTCACAGTGATTATAGATATGATTTTCTTAATAGTAAATTTAAATATTTTATTTTCACTCCTCTGAGTATTTTGGGTCTAAAGAGCTTTAAAAGTTATATTTGTGTATCAAATAATTTGAAAAATCTATTAGTAGAGAAAAAAATCATGGGTAATAAGGCTGTTATAAACAACGGTATAGATTTAAAAGAAGTTAGTATTGGAATATCTTCGGAGCATATACGAAATAATTTGAATTTAAAGGAAAAAGAATTTATATATGTAATGGTTGCAAGGCTTCACCCTATAAAAAATCATAAGGAGGTAATACTGGCTTTTAAAAAACTAGTTTCTGAATTTCGTGATGTAAAATTGTTAATTGTTGGTGATGGAGACATGAAAAGTGAATTAGAAAAATTAATATTAGAGTTAAAGATAGCTGATAGAATTATTATGGTAGGAGATGTTCCAAATCCAATAGATTACATTAATGCTGGGAATGTTAGTGTGTTAGCATCTTTAAGTGAGGGAGGAGCGCCACCTTTAACAGTTTTAGAATCGGGAACGGTGAAAAAATCTTTGATTTATACACAGGTAGGGGATTTAGAAAGTATACTAAGTGAAGATAGTGGTTATAAAATATCTCAATATAATAATGAAAATATTTACAAGGCGATGAAATATGCTTATTTAGATAAAAGTAATATAGATGTAAAAGGTGAAAATTTATATAATATTGTTATTAATAATTTTACTATAGAAATATTTTGGTCAAATTATTTTAAAATTTTTAAAGATGTAATAAATAAATTTGAATTAAATGGAAATAATTGATATTTTAATTAATGATTGAAGAATGTGTAAATATATTTATGAAAACAGTTTTTAAAATTTATCTAAAGATAACTACATTATTTAGACAATAATTACACATACTAAGTTTAAAGGAGTGTGTTATATGGAATTTTATGATGTAGTTAAAGGTAGAAAGAGTATTAAGAAATTTAAAAATACCCCAGTAAATGCAGATAAATTAGCTAGAATGATTGATGCAGCGATGATGTCACCCTCATGGAAAAATAATACTTCGTATAAATTTATTTTAGTGGATGAAAAAAAAGAAATAGAACAAATTTCTAAATCTATAAACAATAAGGATAATTCTGCAGCACAATCTATACTTGATGCGCCAATGACTGCCGTTATAGTAGCAGATCCTAATGCGTCCGGAGAAGTAGAAACCAAAGAATATTATTTAGTTGATAGTGCAATAGCTATGGAACATTTTATTTTATCGGCTACTAATGAGGGCTATGGAACTTGTTGGATTGCGGCAGTTAATGAAGATATGATTAAGAAAACACTGTCAATTCCACAAAATTATAAGGTAGTTGCTATAACTCCACTTGGAGAAATTGCAGAAAGTAAAAATCATTATGATAAAAAAAATGTAAAAGATTTTGTATTTTCAAATACTTGGAATAATGCTTTTACTGAAAATACAAAGTAGACATTATTAAGTTTGTTTCTAAATAAAGACTCTGTGACTGCATATGCAGACATGGAGTCTTTATTTAAGTAAAAAGTTATATTTAAATGATGAAAATTTAACATAAAGATGGTACAATTTTAGTAGTCAATAAAATGTTATTTATTTTAAGGTGTTTTATATTGAAACAAGGAGGAATACTATGGAAAAAACAAAAGGAATTTTATATATTATTCTGTCTGCTTGTGCTTTTGGTATAATGCCGATACTTGCAAAATTGTCATATCGGGGGGGGGCAAATACTTATACCACATTATTCCTTAGGTTTTTTTTTGCAGCTATTATGCTTTTGTATTATTTGAAATCGAAAGGCATATCTTTGAAACTAGCTAAAAAACAATTGATTTTAGTATTAATTATTGGAGTATTTGGATTTACATTTACAACTTCTAGCTTATTTATGTCATACAATTATATAAGCATAGGAATGGCAAGTATGATTTTTTATACATATCCATCTATTGTTACTTTATTGTCTTATGTAATTTATAAAGAAAAAATATATTCAAGAAAAATAATCTCTTTGGTTATTTCCTTAATTGGTATTTATATATTAATAGACATTAGAAGTGCTACTTTTAATTTAAAAGGAGTAATACTTGCAGGTATAGCTGCAATACTTTATTCATTATATGTTATAGGAGCATCTCATAAAGAATTTAGAAATATCAACAGCTATGTGTTAACTTTTTATATATCTTGTGCATCTGCAGTTGTAATGTTTTTAGCTGCTAGCACTACAAGAAATTTTAATATTAATATTTCTTTTTATGCACTTGTGGCAATATTGTTAATAGCATTTATATCTACAGTTGTGGCATTAATGACATTTTTAGAAGGCGTTAGAATAATAGGTCCCTCTAAAGCTTCAATATTTAGCACAATTGAACCTATAGTTGGTTTGATGATGGGAACGTTGGTTTTAGGTGAGCCTATTTCATCTAGGATTATAGTTGGAAGTATTATGATTGTAATGTCAGTTATTATACTAACTAAAGAATAATTAAACTTTTAGTCATTCATAAATTTTGTATGTAAATTTTCCTTTTAGAAGTAAATCAAGTATTATTATCAATCGCTAATTTATTTAAAAAGTCCCAATAATATACCCCTCTAAACCCTCAATTTTAATTAATATTCAGGTTTTAGGGGGAATATTAGTTATAGGAGCAATAATATTAAGATAAAAATTGTAATTTAGATTGGATATTATAAATAATAACTAGATTTTTAAACCTCTTGCAATCCTGTTTCCAAAATCTTTATTTGCTTTCAAAAAATGTACTAACATTTTCTCTTGAATAGGTTTTATAGCAGTACTTAGTGATTCAACTATATTCGAAACTAAATTATCTTGTTCAAGGCTATTCATTGAACAGTATCTTTCTCCTGCTTGGGCATAGTCATTGTTTTTGTATGTTGATGCTTTCCTTATTACATTACCTTTAACAAAAGGCTTTTCAGAAATACCTGTTTCTGGTGCCTGTTTTGGAAGAACACATCCAAGTGAATTAGGATAGTAATTTGTACTCCCGTGGTTTGGCATTACCTGCATTAATCCATTTATAGGTATTAGCGCTGAATCCTTCAATATGTGTGTAGCTCTTAATTGTGCCTATGTCTGTAAACAAGTAAGTGAGCATATTAGTTGATTTTATAGAATTTAAAACAAATTAATAATAGTTTATCATGGTAATGTATTAACGAAGTAAAAATATTCATAATATTCAATATCAATTTTTAAAAAGGATTATTAGGGTAGAATAAAGAATATTAATAATATTAAACATTTATCAAGAAAAGGGGAAAACTAATGAGCGTGATAAAAATAAATGGAAATAATCTAACTTTAGAGGAAATAGTGATGGTTGCAAGAAAAGGATATAAGGTTGAACTAACTAAAGATGCTCAGGAAAGAGTTATAAAATCTAGAGCTATTGTTGATGATATAGTCGATAACAATAAGGTGATATATGGTATTACAACTGGTTTTGGTAAATTTAGTGATGTAACAATATCAGGGGATGACTGTAAGAAATTGCAACGAAATCTTATAATTTCTCATGCTTGTGGAACTGGAAAGAGTTTTTCAAATGAAATTATAAAAACTATAATGCTATTAAGGGCGAATGCTCTCTCAAAAGGTTATTCCGGGATAAGGCTTAGTACATTAAAAACTTTAATTGAAATGATTAATAAAGACGTTAATCCAATAATTCCTGAAAAGGGTTCTCTTGGAGCATCAGGCGATTTAGCACCATTGTCGCACATGGTTCTTGTAATGATTGGTGAAGGTGAAGCCGAATATAATGGTGAAATTTTAAAAGGTATAGATGCTATGAATAAGGCAGAAATAAAAATTGTAGAGCTTACAGCAAAAGAAGGGTTGGCACTTATAAATGGGACTCAGGTTATGACTGCAGTTGGTGCATTAGCTGTATATGATAGTATAAATCTATTAAAGATAAGTGACATTGCAGCAGCATTAAGTCTAGAAGCATTACGAGGCGTACGAGATGCCTTTGATCCTAGAACACATTCTATAAGGCCACATAAAGGTCAAATTCAAACTGCTAAGAATATATTAAATCTTACGCAGGGTAGTTCTTTTATAACATCTCAAGGAGAAATAAGAGTTCAAGATGCCTACTCATTAAGATGTATACCTCAAGTTCATGGTGCAAGCAAAGATGCAGTGGCATATGTTAAAAGCAAAGTTGAAATTGAAATTAATTCTGTGACTGATAATCCGATAGTTACAGAAGAAGGGGACGTTATTTCTGGAGGTAATTTTCATGGTCAGCCTATGGCATTAAGTTTTGACTTCTTAGGGATAGCAATGGCTGAAATCGCAAGTATCTCAGAAAGAAGATTGGAGAGACTTATTAATTATCAACTAAATGATTTACCAGCATTTTTAGTAAAAGAAGGAGGCTTAAATTCAGGTTTTATGATAACTCAATATGCCGCCGCAGCATTGGTGTCTGAAAATAAAATTTTAGCACATCCTGCTTCAGTTGATTCTATTCCATCCTCAGCAAATCAGGAAGACCATGTAAGCATGGGTACAATTGCTGCTAGAAAAGGTAGAGATATTATTGAAAATGTTCAAAGAGTACTTGCAACTGAGATTATGGCAGCTTGTCAGGCTATAGATTTTAGGGATGGTTATACTCTAGGTATAGGTACAAAAGAGGCTTATAAAGTTGTACGCAAGAATGTAGAGTTTATTGAAAAGGATAAAATTATGTATATTGAATTAGATAAAGTCACTAATTTAATTAAGAATGGAACAATATTAGAAAGTGTAGAAAAAAAGGTCAAAGTAATAGTTTGAATAATTACCATATTTTATAGTATTTATTTTATATAGTATTTATTTTATATAGTGTAAAAAATATTATGGAGGTATAAGAAATGGCAAGAATAGTTGAATGTATTCCTAATTTTAGCGAGGGAATCAATAAAGAAGTAATTGAGAAAATAGTTGATGCTATTAGAGGCACTGAAGGAATAAGATTATTAGATTATGCATCGGACGGTGACCATAATAGAACTGTCGTTACTTTTCTTGGCACACCAGAGAAAGTAGAAGATGCTATTATATCAATGGCGAGAAGAGTTTATGAAAATATCGATATGAGATGTCAAAAAGGTGCACACCCTAGAATGGGAGCTTTAGATGTAGTACCTTTTGTGCCAATTAGTGGTGTAACTATGGACGAATGTGTTGATTTAGCAAATAGGGTAGGGAGTTTAATAGCAAGTAAATTTGATGTGCCTGTTTACTTATATGAAAAAGCAGCTACTGTAGCGCATAGGGAAAACTTAGCTGCAATAAGGAAGGGACAATATGAAGGTTTCTTTGAAAAAATAAAAGAAGACAAATGGGTACCGGATTATGGCAATGCTAAAGTAAATGCTATAGGTGGTTGCATTGCAATTGGCGCAAGGGTACCATTAGTGGCATTTAATGTGAATTTGGGTACTGACAATCTTGATATTGCTGATAAAATTGCTAGAAGTGTTAGGAGTATTGGAGGAGGATTAAGATTTGTAAAGGCCATGGGGGTAAAACTTGAAGACAGAAATATATCCCAGGTATCTATGAACTTAGTTGATTACGAAAAGACAGGAATATATAAAGCTTTTGAAATGGTAAAAATGGAGGCAAAACGTTATGGGGTTCCCGTAATTGGAAGTGAAGTTATTGGATTATTACCAATGGATGCATTAATACAAAGTGCACAATATTATTTGCAAATAGAGGACTTTTCAACGAAACAGATTTTAGAAAAGAGAATCTGGGAATAAAACTAATTTAGAGTGGAGGAAAGTAAGTTGGATATAGTAATAAAAAACATTGAGTGTCTAGTTACTTGTAAAGGAAGTTATAGGAAAAAAGGTCAAGAAATGATGGATGCTAAAATCAAAGGCGATGCATATGTAGTAATTGAAAATGATAAAATAAAAGCCTTAGGTGAAGGAGATGGTTATAAAAAATATATAACTTGTGACAGTACGATTATTGATGGACATTTTAAAACAGTTACACCAGGGTTAATTGATCCTCATACGCACGTTGTATATGCTGGGTCAAGAGAAAACGAATTGCCACTAAAGCTTAACAAGGCAGGCTATATTGAAATATTGAATAGTGGTGGTGGAATACTGAGTACAGTTAATGACACTAGAACAATCAAAATTAAGCAACTAGTAGAAGAAAGCGGAAAAAGATTGAACATAATGCTTAAACATGGAACTACTACGGTTGAAAGTAAATCAGGATATGGGCTTAACTTACAAACAGAGGTTAAAATTCTTGAGGTAAATAAGATCCTTAATGAAACGCATCCCATAGATGTTGTATCAACATTTATGGGAGCACATGCAGTGCCAAAGGAATATAAAATGGATCGTGAAGGTTATATTGAAGAAATAATTAATAATATGATTCCATATATATGTGAAAATAAACTTGCGGAGTTTATTGATTGTTTTTGTGAGAAAGGTGTTTTTTCTGTAGATGAGTGTAGACGCATTTTAATGGCTGGAGAAAAGTTGGGACTAAAAATAAAAATCCATGCGGACGAAGTGGAAACAATTAATGGTGCTGAACTTGCAGGGGAGTTAAAAGCAATATCTGCAGAACATTTGGTTGCAATAACAGATGAGGGAATAGCATCTTTAGCACAAAATGATGTGGTTGCAGTCTTATTACCATCAACATCTTTTTATCTAATGCTAAACAATTTTGCAAATGCAAGAAAAATGATAGAACAAGGAGTTACTGTAGCTCTTGCTACTGACTGCAATCCAGGCACTTCCCCAACAGAGTCATTACAAACGGTGATGACATTTGCTTGTTTTGGTATGAAAATGTTCCCCGAAGAAATTATTAATGCAATGACAATAAACGCTGCTTGCGCAATAGGAAGAGAGAAAGAAATAGGTAGCATTGAGATAGGGAAAAAAGCTGATATAGTTATTTTTGATAGTAGAAATTTAAATTACTTAATATATCACTTTGGAGCAAATGCGGTGGAAGTAGTAATAAAAAGCGGAAAAATTGTAGTGCAAAATTAATTATTGTTGTAGCATTGACAATGGGTAAGTTAAGTTTAATAATATAATAAGTGTTGAACGTAGAGTACGAACTAGAAATTTTTATAATATAAACAATGTATATTGATTATAAAAAATACATTATATATTGAAAGGAGTACACAACATATGTTAGATCAAAAAACTGTTAGAGCATTTATTACTGAGTTAGGTTCCAACTCGCCGGCACCAGGAGGTGGAAGTGTGGCAGCACTTGGAGCATCTTTAGCTACTGCATTAGCCTCTATGGTATTCAATTTAACTGTTGGCAAGAAGGCTTATAATGAATATAGCGATGAAGACAAAACTATTGTTAATAAAAACTTAGAGTTATGTCTTCAAAATCAGGATGAATTTTTGAAACTAATGAACAAAGATACTGAATTTTTTTTAAGTCTTATGTCAGCTTTTAAACTTCCAAAGGAAAGTAATGAAGAAAAGGAAGTTCGAAGCATTAAAATCCAAGGAGGATATCTAGGAGCATTACAGATTCCATTACGTGTCGCAGAGGAAGCATACAAAATATATGATTATATTAATGTAGCAGTAAAATTGGGCAATAAGAATGCAATTTCTGATGCAGGTGTGTCGGCATTAATGCTACAAGCATCTATTGAAAGTGCAATATTAAATGTTAAAATAAATCTCTTAAGTATTAAGGATGAAAATTACAAAGAAAAAATCAATGTAAAATGCGAAAAATTAATAAAACAAGGCAGATTAAACCGAGATCAAATTTTATTTGTTGTTAATGAAAATTTGTAAGTTGTAGTAGAAAAACAGAACATATTAAGAAGTACATAGTTCACCATAATAAGCATTTATGATATACTTTAAAAGACTTTTAAATAAAAACAATGTGTATTAACACAAGAATTATATGGTTATATAAATATAACTTATAAGATTTTAGTTGTAGTCACATAGGTAGGAGATAATAAATGCTTGAAATGTTAAAACAGAAAATATTTGAATTATACAATATTATTTTAGGCCCAATAGATGATGTTTTTAAGAAAATCGCATTGAAAAATTATAAAAGAGATATAGAGGGATCACAGAAAAAAAGCTTTGGTGAAGTTTATTATGAGTTTATAAAAAATAACAAAGAAAAAGGAACAGTATATACTCCAGAACCTATTACTATTTATATGATAGAAAATACAATAAAAGCTAAGCAGTTGATTGAAAATCCTTTTATTAAAATTGTGGATCCTTCTTGTGGAACAGGCAATATACTAATTTGTTGTTTCAAGTATCTTAAAGATTTATATAAAGATAATTTAGAAAAAATAAATGAAAATAACGGATTGAACTTAAATGCTAAAAACATTGATAATCACATAATAACATATAATTTATATGGGTTTGATATTGACGACATAGCTGTAAAAATTCTTATTATCGATTTATATGATTTAAGTCAGGGTAATGTGTCAAGCAATATTTTTAATACGGATTTTTTATTATATGAAAATGAGGTAAAATTTGATATAGTTATTGGTAATCCACCCTATGTAGGTAAAAAATCTATAGATAATGAGTATGCATCTTATTTAAAAGTAAGATACAAAGAAGTATATAGAGATAAAGGCGATTTATCTTATTGCTTTTTTAAAAAGGCATTAGAAGATTTAAATGAGATGGGAAGGCTTACTTTTATTACCTCAAGATATTTTCTGGAATCTCCTAGTGGGAAATTTTTGAGGAAGGTTTTAAAAAAAGATTGCAGTATAGATAAAATTATTGACTTTTATGGCATAAGGCCATTTAAAAATGTTGGAATAGACCCTTTAATTATGTTTATAACGAATTATAAAAATGAAGATAATGAAATTGAAATTATAAAACCAATAAAAGCAAAAGGAAAAAACAAAAAAGAGTTTTACAATAGCGTGTTCCTAAAAAATGGTAATAAATTTAATAGCTTTTTTCTTAATAAACAACAAATAAATGATGATGGCTGGATTTTAATTGACGAAAAAGAGAAAAATATAATAAATAAAATAGAACAAAAAAAAATGACAACGTTAAGTAATATTTGCAATAGTTATCAGGGAATAATAACAGGGTGTGACAAAGCGTTCGTTGTGAGTAATGATGTTGTTTTAAGAGAGAATATTGAGAAAAATATAATAAAACCATGGATTAAAAGTAGCTATATAGAAAAAAATGAAGTTTTAAGAAGGGACAGTTATATAATATATTCAGATTCAATAAAAAATATACAAGAATATAATAATGCTATAGCTCATATTGGTTTACACAAAAATAAGCTATTAAGTAGAAGAGAATGTCAAAGTGGTATTAGAAAATGGTATGAACTTCAATGGGGAAGGAATCAAAACATATTTGAGGGTGAAAAAATAATTTTCCCATATAAGGCAAGTAGTAACAGGTTTGCTATTGATAAAGGAAGTTATTTTAGTGCAGATGTTTATGCATTGACATTAAAAGAAAATGTTCCTTTTACTTATGAATTTTTATTATATTTGTTAAATAGTAAAATTTATGAATTCTATTTTAAGACATTTGCTAAAAAATTAGGGGAAGATGCTTATGAGTATTATCCAAATAATTTAATGAAATTATGCATTCCTGATATGATAGATGTTAAGAACAGCGACGAAAATTATTTGTATGAATATTTTAATTTAAGTGAAGAGGAGAAAAGAATTATACTTAGTGAAGTATAATTCTTTTCTTTGGCATAAAAATTGCTTCATATATTGTATAGGAGGCGATTATGTGGAAATTACAATTAGTGATGATGCATTAAAATACCTAAATAAAAACAACGCAAATTCTTTTATAATTTACACAATAGAAAATGACACGAGTGATGGATGTTGTGGTGGAATGATTAAAAAGATTTAATTAATTAAAATTGAAAGTTGGCATACGTTTTGCTACATATAAAATATAACAAAATAAATATTGGGAGGAATTATTATGAGCAATTTAGAAAAATTAAACAAGGTGTTATGTGACACACTCGATATAAAAAAAGTTGAGGATATAAATGATGAAATGGGACCAGATGAAATAGAAGGTTGGGATTCTATAGGACATGTAGAACTTGTAACAAATTTGGAAGAAGTTTTTGATATATCTTTAGATGTAGTGGATATTTCTAGAATGTATACAATAGGCGGCATTAAAAAAATAGTTGGAAAGTATGGCGTTGAGATATGACATTCACAGACTATATTTTTGAGAATTCATCAAAACTGGATAAAACATCTGTTATTTTTAAAGAAGAAATTAGTTATAAGGAAACATATGAAAATGTAAAAAAAAAGCTTCTTTTTTAATAAGTAAAAATTTATCTAAAAGGGATGCTGTACTTTTAGTTTCTGAAAATTCTAATTTCTTTATTGAAAACTACTTTGGGATAATTAAAAGTAGAGCTATATGTGTTCCTATTAATCCAGCTTTAAGTAGTAATGAGATTAAGTATATTATTGATTCTTTAAATATTAAGTTAATTTTTACTCAAAATAAATCCAATGAAAAAATAAAGGCACTTAATTATAAAGATGTTGAAATTTATACAGATAAAAGTGAGCTAAATTCAAGTTGTTATGAGGAAAACAACAATAAGGGAGCTATAAACTTAAAAGAAGATGTGGCTGTAATACTGTTTACGTCTGGGTCTACAGGAAAGCCTAAAGGAGTAATGCTTACCCATTATAATCTCATCTACAATACAAATTCTATACTAGAATACTTGAAGCTTACAAAGGGGGATAGAGTGGAAACGGTACTTCCTTTTTATTATTGTTATGGTACTTCTATTTTGCATACCCATTTTAGAGTAGGAGGAAGTCTTGTAATTAACAATAAATTTATGTTTCCACAAACAGTTGTTGAGGACATAAACAAGTATAATTGTACAGGGTTTTCAGGCGTCCCAAGTACATATCAAATACTTCTTAGGATGACAAATCTGAAAGACACTAAGTTACCAACATTAAGGTATATAACTCAAGCAGGAGGAAAGCTACCAGAAATTTTCATAAAACAGCTTATAGATATTTTAAAAGGCGTAGATATATTTATAATGTATGGTCAGACTGAGGCCACAGCAAGGTTATCTTATTTACCACCAAATTTAATTAATGAAAAGATGAATTCAATAGGAAGAGGCATTAAAGGAACAGAGCTACAAGTTTTAAGTAGCGAAGGAAACAAAGTGAAAGTTGGAGAAACAGGTGAGGTTGTAGCTCAAGGCGACAATATAATGAAGGGATATTTTAATGATAAGCAGTCAACTAATAAAGTACTAAGAAAAGGTTGTTTATATACGGGCGATGTAGCTAAGGTAGATGATGAGGGGTATATATATATAGTAGCAAGAGAAAAAAATATTATTAAAAGTGGTGGAATTAGAATAAGTCCTAAGGAAATAGAGAATGTAATATTACAAATTCCAGAGGTTGTAGAATGCGCTATTATTGGAGTCTTAGATGACATTTTAGGAGAAGCAGTAAAGGCATTTGTAGTACTTATAGATAATAAACATTCAATAGATTTTAAATATATATTAGATTTTTGCAAAAAGCAGTTGCCTTCATATAAAATCCCGAGATATATAGAATTTTTAAGCACTCTTCCCAAAAATTCTTCAGGTAAAATATTAATGACAAAAATAAAGCAATAATAAGAGGGTGAATGAGTTGGAGATTGCAGAGATTATAGATGAATTAGTGCTAGGTAAACAGTTTAATTTGAATCAAAACAATAAAGAAAAGTTACTTTTAAAAACTATATTGTCTCAGTTAGATAGTAACAAGAAAAATCCAAATATAAAATCTATGTATGACAAAATAGGTGTAGATATTAAGGGTATTAAAACATTAGAACAGGTCCCGTATATACCTGTCAATATGTTTAAATGTTTTGATCTTAGAATATGCAAGGTTGATCAGGTGGTAAGAGTACTGCAATCTAGTGCTACTACAACAGGAATTCCTAGTAAAATATATTTAGATAAAAAGACTTCGATAAGACAAACACAAGGGTTAATAAGTACATTATCAAATTTTCTAGGATCCAAAAGAAGACCAATGCTTATTATAGATGATGTTGATAGTAATAAAAAAGGATCTAGTATGACTGCACGTGGTGCAGCTATAAGAGGAGTAAGCACTTTTGCAAGCAATATTTTTTATGTAATGGATAAAGATGAAGGTGAACTTAAAGTGAATATAGATAGACTCCGCGCGTTTGAGCGAAAGTATAATGATGATAAAATTATAATTTATGGATTTACTTATATAGTATGGTCTAAATTTTTAAAAGTATTAAAGCATGAAGAAATACAATTAAATATGCCTAATTTAAAGCTTCTTCATAGTGGTGGTTGGAAAAAACTAATTTCTGAAAAGGTAGAAAAGAAAGTGTTTTCAGAGACTGCTGCAGAGCTGTTTAACACAAAAGCTTCTAATGTGATAGATTTTTATGGAATGGTAGAGCAGTTAGGAGTAGTTTTTATTGATTGTGAATATGGGCATAAACACGTCTCCAATTTTGCAGAAATTATTATAAGAGATATACAGACTCTTGAAGAAGTGAAATTTGGAGAAAGTGGTCTTATTGAGGTTATGAGTATTTTAGGCACTAGTTATCCATCACAGGCTATCTTAACTGAAGATATTGGTGAGTATATAGGTGTAGATGATTGTCCTTGCGGCAGACACGGTAAGTATTTTAGATTTAAGGCTCGAATAGATAAAGCTGAAACTAGGGGCTGTGGAGATACCTTTGCGGAAAGGGAGGTAGGAAGATGATAAATTGTTATGAACTAAATGGTGAATTTAATGAAAAGGGTATAAATTTTGAAGAATTTAATAAAATAGAAACCTGTTTGAATAACAATCTTGCAGAAATTCATAACATCCCAGTTGAAGCTATAATACTTATCATTAACGAATATAGCAAGAAGATATCAAAAAACAGAGAAATATTAAGAATGGAGGGCGCTTCATTCTTATGTTTCTATTTAAAAAAGATAAATATGGAAAAGCAGTTAAAGCTTAACTTAAAAAATATTGAATACTTAAATAAATTTGTGCAGATAGAGGATGAAAAATACATTAAAGCACAACCAAAGGGTATCGTATGTCATTGGATGGCTGGAAATGTGCCTACTCTAGGAATTTATTCAGTGATACAAAGTATACTGTGCAAAAACGGAAATATTTTACGTGTGTCAAAGGGAACTGTTAATGCAATATATAATTTATTAAAGCTGCTTGATAACATTCTTGTTGAGTACATGGGAAATACCTACTCATCTAAAACTTTATTAAAGAATATTGCCCTTATTTATTTTGATAGTTTTGATGAAAATCTTAATTCTTTGATGTCATTAAAAGCTGATGTAAGGATAGTTTGGGGTAGCAAAATAGCGGTAGATGCTATTTGCCTATTACCAAAGAAAACGACTTGTAAAGATTTGATTTTTGGTCCTAAGTATTCGTTTGCTGTTTTTGATAAATCAGCTATCGAAAGCCATGATTTTGAGGAATACTTAGAAAATCTGGTTACAGATATAATTGCATTTGATCAAAAGGGATGTTCTTCACCTCAAGTGTTATTTATAGAGAAAAGCAAACTAAACATAAAAAATATAGCTAAAATGTTAAGTCTAAAATTTGAGAAGATTATTAAAAGATATACTAATTTAGATTTAGATGAGGCTATAGCTGCTAAAATACTTAACAAAAGAGGTGAGTATTTATTAAGCCTGGATAAGCTAGCTTATATAAGTAAGGGACTTCACTATACAATATTAATTGATAAAGAATTGAAGCTTGAGGAAGCTATTACAGGACGAACTATATTTATAAAAGAGGTTAATGATATATTAGAGGTATGTCCATTGATTACTAAAAACATACAGACTATCGGGGTTGCTTCTAAAGATAGAAAGAGGATATTAGAATTTGCAGATAGGGTAACTACAGTTGGAGTAGATAGAGTAGTAAAAATTGGATATATGAATTTTTATGATTCTCCTTGGGATGGTTGTTTAATAATGAGTGAATTAGTTAGATGGTGCTCAATTAGTATAAAAGGTATGATTTAACAACAACTTTAATGATGATTGATAGCAACTTTGGTGATGATTTGACAGCATCGAAGATGATGATTTAACAGCATCGAAGATGATGATTTGACCAAGTTATTATATAAGTTTTAATTTTAAATGTGCATTGGAGGAAAGAAAATGTCAGACATTAATAGTTTCTATATAAGTCAAAGTGAGGAGTATATTAAGAAATTTACTGAGGATGATGTGGAATGTTATGCGAGAATTACAGGAGATTATAATTATATACATATGGATGAAGAAAAAGCTAAAAAATCCTTTTTTAAGGGCAGAATTGTACATGGACAATTAGTGGCCGGAATGATTTCAGCATTGCTCGGAATGAAATTACCTGGTGGAGGTAATATATATTTACAGCAAAATTTAGAGTTTTTAAAACCAGTAAGAATTGGTGATACAATCAAAGCAAAGGTGATTATAACTGAAATAAATTTAAAAAAGAAAGTGTTAGTACTTGAAACATTTTGTATAAATGGACAGGATAAAGTTGTTATAAAAGGAGAAGCCAAGGTCTTGGTGCTAAGATAAAAATAAGGATATTTTTTATTAAACTAGGATATAATTTCATCTTTTCTGATATAATAAAATCAAACTATGTAATTTATAAATAATGTATAGTTTAATTCTATTATAGATTGAGAGGCGTTTTTTTGAAAGTAAGAGAAGTTATGACGAAAAGTGATTTCACACTGAAAAAAAATAATACTTTTTATGAGGCTTCAAAGTTATTTAGTAATAATGAAGTCGAAATTATACCTATATTGGATAAAGACGAAAAATTAATTGGTGTAGTAACTAAAAATGATATAATTAAAAATTTTATTAAAGGAATCAGTCCAGATACATATGTAAAACACATTTTATGTGGCAAAATAAATATTATTAATCAAGATTCTAAAGTAATGGATTACATGAATGCGACAGAAAGGTATATGGCAGTTGAAAATGCAGAAGGTAAATTTGTTGGTATATATAGTACCAAGGACATATTTAAACAACATTTTGTAAATGCAAAGGAAAAAATAAGTGAGCTAAAAAAAAGAATAGACTGCTTTTATGAATGTGATGAGGTTAAGCTTAATTGCATAGAATTGGATGCAATCATTGAAGCATCATTTGATGGTATATATATAACCGATGGCAAAGCTAACACATTAAGGATTAATAAATCTTACGAAAACATAACGGGTTTACAAAGAAAAAATATGATAAATAGAAATATGTATGAATTAGAAAAAGAGGGATATATATCTAAGTCTTCTACTCTTATGGTATTAAAAACAAGAAAATCTAATACAATTGAGCAAGAATTTAATACCGGTAAAAAGGTGTTAGTTTCTAGTAATCCTATATTTGATGAAAAGGGTAATTTAAATATGGTGGTTACAAATGTACGTGATATAACGGAATTATATGAACTTGAAGAACAGTTAGCTAAAAATATGAAGCTTACAGAAAAATATTATTCAGAGATAGAAGTTATGAGAATCCAATATTTAAATCTATCAGATATTATAGCAAAGGATAAAATAATGATAAATTTACTGGAGGTTGCTAAGAGAGTAGCTAATGTGGAGACTACTGTTTTAATATTAGGTGAGACAGGAGTAGGAAAGGAAGAAATTGCGAAATACATACACAAGAATAGTAAGAGAAAGGATAAAAATTTTATAAGAATTAATTGTGGAGCAATTCCTAAAAATCTTATAGAATCTGAGCTTTTTGGGTATGTTAAAGGGGCATTTACAGGAGCTAATAAACAAGGTAAGATGGGACTTTTCGAAGTTGCAGATGGAGGTACAATTTTTTTAGACGAAATTGGAGAACTTCCTTTAGATACACAAGTTAAGTTACTTAGTGTTCTTGAAGAAGGAGAAGTGGCAAGAATTGGAGCCGTGACACCAATTAAGATTGATATAAGAGTATTGGCTGCTACAAATAGAGATTTAGAAGAAATGACCAAAGACAAGACGTTTAGAGCAGATTTATATTATCGATTAAATGTTGTCCCGCTTATTGTACCACCGCTAAGAGAAAGGCGAGGAGATATTGTTCCTTTAGTCCAATATTTTTTATCTAAATTAAATAAGAAATATAGTTTTGAGAAAACATTCACTATTGAGGCGTTGAATACACTCTATAATTACAACTTTCCAGGTAATGTTCGGGAACTCAAAAATATTGTAGAAAGAGTTGTAGTAATGAGCAGTAATGATAAAATATTTAAAAACGATTTGTCAATCAAAAGTTCTTTTAATTTCACGAGAGTCAATATTAATGGTGAGGATATATGCAATTTAAAAGAAGCAGTAGAAAAGCTAGAAGCTAAACTTATTAATAATGCGTTTAATAATGCAGGTAATGTTCGTGATGCTGCAAAAATGCTTGGAATTAATTCTTCTACTTTTTTTAGAAAACGTAAAAGATATTTAGAAAAATATATGTTTTAAAAATGAAACATGTATCAAAAATGAAACAGGAATGAATATTATGTTAAGTACTTACACCCTACAAGCGGTTACAAAATAATCTAATTTTAATTTTTAAAATGTGTTTCATTTATGAGACACATTTTATTTTTTTTATAGATATATTCATAAGAATATCTATAATAAATTGTTAAAATACTAGATGAAATTATTAAAATATTGTTAAATCATAGCATTTATAAAAAAATACCCTATAATTATGATTTTGGCATAGGTATTGCTATATATGTAATTGTAAAGCTACATAAAATATATCTATGAAAGGAATGATTTTTAATGGGATTAATGACAGGAGAACAATACGTAGAAAGTCTTAGAAAATTGGATTTGAAAGTTTATATGTTTGGGGAGAAAGTAGATAATGTTGTAGAAAACCCAATAATTCGTCCTTCAATGAACTCAGTTAAAATGACCTATGATTTAGCTCAAATGCCTGAATATGAGGATTTGATGACTACGACTTCTAGTCTTACAGGAAAAAAGATTAATAGATTTTCTACTCTTCATCAAAGCACTGATGATTTAATTAAGAAAGTTAAAATGCAAAGATTATGTGGACAAAAAACAGCTTCATGTTTCCAAAGATGTGTTGGAATGGACGCTTTTAACTCTGAATATAGTACTACATTTGAGCTAGATAAAGCTCATGGAACAAAGTATCATGAAAATTTCAAAAAGTTTTTAAAATATGTTCAAGATAATGACTTAGTAGTAGATGGAGCAATGACAGACCCTAAGGGTGATAGAGGCTTATCACCCTCAAAACAAGAAGATCCAGATATGTATCTTAGAGTAGTTGAAAGAAGACCTGATGGCATTGTTGTTCGTGGTGCAAAGGCTCATCAAACTGGCATATGCAATTCACATGAAGTTTTAGTTATGCCAACTCAGGCTATGAGACCAGAGGATAAGGATTATGCCGTGTCATTTGCAATTCCAACAGACACAAAAGGTATAATTATGATTCTTGGACGTCAATCTTGTGATACAAGAAAGAGCGAAGAAGGGGCAGATATTGATGTTGGTAATTACAACTATGGTGGAGTAGAAGCTTTAACGATATTTGATAATGTTTTTGTACCAAATGAGCGAATATTTTTAAATGGAGAAACTGAATTTGCAGGAATGATTGTTGAAAGATTTGCAGGATATCATAGACAAAGTTATGGTGGATGTAAAGTTGGTGTAGGTGATGTGCTTATTGGGGCTGCTGCTGTAGCTGCAGAGTATAATGGAACGGCCAAAGTATCCCATATCAAAGATAAATTAATAGAAATGACTCATCTAAATGAAACACTATATGCCTGCGGAATTGCATGCTCTGCAGAAGGTCATAAAACTGAATCAGGTAACTTTATAATAGATTTATTACTTGCAAATGTGTGTAAGCAGAATGTTACAAGATTTCCATATGAAATAGTAAGACTTGCTGAAGATATTGCGGGTGGTCTAATGGTAACTATGCCATCAGATAAAGATTTTAAAGATCCAATAGTTGGACCTTATTGTAAAAAATATTTACAAGGAGTTGCATCTGTAACAACAGAAAACAGAATGAGAATATTAAGATTAATAGAAAATATGTCACTTGGAACAGCCGCAGTTGGTTATAGAACAGAATCAATGCATGGCGCTGGTTCACCACAGGCTCAAAGAATAATGATAGCAAGACAAGGCAATTTACCTCGTAAAAAGGCTCTAGCAAAAGTTATTGCAAGGATAAAAGAATAAAATTTAAATAAATACTTATTTCATATTATAAAATTACAAACATATGTGGGGGATTAAATCTCCCATATATTTCAAAGAATGGAGTGACGAAATGTTATCTAAAGACGAAGTGTTTGATAAAGGAGATATGTATGCAGAAATCGAAAAAATTCTTGAGTTGGAAGTAAGACCCAAGCTAGCAAATCACTACGGAAATATTGAAATTATTAGTTGTTATGATGGAATAGTTGAAGTTAAGCTTATGGGACAATGTAAAGGTTGCCTTTCAGCAAAGTATACTGTTGAGGACTTAGTAGAAGCTACACTTAAAGGAGCAATACCTGGTATTAAAAAGGTAATTCTGAAAAATGAAGTAAGTGAAGATTTATTAAAGCAAGCTAGAAAATTTTTAAATGAAAGTACTAGAAAAACCAATGAAAATTGGAATTAAATATTGTGGAGGATGTAATCCAACTTATGATAGAACAAATGTAGTGTTAAGTTTAAAGAAACATATTAGTAAAGACCATAATATTGAAATGATAAAACAAGATATTGTTTATGATATAGTTATTATTTTATGTGGATGTAGTTGTGCTTGTGTGAGTCATAAAAATATTGAAGCCAAATACGAAAAAGTATGTATAACTAGTGGTAATGAAGAAAATAAACTACTGAATATTATAGATAAAATAAATATCTTATCCTTGGGGAGAGTGGTAGATATAAACTTTGAAGAAATATATAAATCAAAGGTTATTACTGCTGAGCAAGCAGCATTAATAATAAAGTCTGGTAACAGGGTGGTCATGGGTAATGCAGTAGGAGAACCAACAGCAGTTATAGATGCAATGGTAGCTAATTGTGAAGCGTATGAGAATGTTGAAATCGTACATATGGTGGCAATGAGCAAAAGCGAATACGCACAACCAGGTATGGAAAAACATTTTAGGCATAACTCACTATCTGTAGGAGGAAGTACAAGGGATGCAGTTAGCTCAGGAAGAGCAGATTTTACACCTTGCTATTTCTGTGAAGTTCCTAGCCTTTTTAAAGAAGAGTTACCAGTAGATGTAGCACTTATTCAAGTATCATCACCTGATGAACACGGTTTTTGTAGTTATGGTGTATCCAATGACTATACAAAGCCAGCAGCAGAATGTGCGAAACTTGTAATTGCAGAAGTGAACAATAGAATGCCAAGAACTATGGGGGATTGTTTTATACATGTTTCTGAAATCGACTACATTGTAGAATTTAATCATCAAGTAATTGAGCTAAACCCTCCTAAAATAGGGAATATTGAGAAAGCTATTGGTGAACATTGTGCATCTTTAGTAGATGATGGTTCAACACTTCAACTTGGAATAGGAGCCATACCAGATGCAGTATTACTATTTTTAAAAGACAAGAAGAATCTTGGAATTCATTCAGAAATGATTTCTGATGGAGTTGTGGAACTAGTTGAAGCAGGAGTAATTACTGGTAAATCTAAAACTATTCATAATGGAAAAATTGTTGTTACATTTTTGATGGGAACTCAAAGACTATACGATTTTGTTAACAATAATCCAATGGTTGAAATGTATCCTGTAGATTATGTAAATAACCCAATTGTTATTATGAAAAATGCAAAGATGATATCAATAAATTCTTGTGTACAAGTGGATCTAATGGGTCAAGTAGCTTCAGAGAGTATTGGTTTAAAACAGATAAGCGGGGTTGGTGGTCAGGTGGATTTTGTACGAGGTTCAAATATGTGTCCTGATGGCAAATCTATTATGGCAATGTGATCCACAGCAGCTAGAGGTAAAATATCTAAAATTGTACCATTATTAGACGAAGGTTCTGCAGTTACAACTGGTAGAAATGATGTGAATTATGTAATTACAGAATATGGGATAGCAAAGCTTAAGGGAAAAAATTTAAGGGATAGGGGGAGAACATTAATAAATATTGCTCACCCAGACTTTAGACTAGCACTTATTCAAGAATGGGAAAAAAGATTTAATGCTGAATTCTAAATCAAATTAAAGTGGGAAATGTCATTCAATGTTTCTTTAGCAATTGTTTGTCTTAATGGTATATTTTATTGCGCACACGTATTATTAGGTGACCCCGTTATACCAGGGTGGGTTACACCAGCTATATGACTTTTAATACTATATGTAAATGGGCTTCCTATGGGACCAGAAAGAGTTCAGGCTCTAATAGCTTTTGAAATGAGTTTAGGAATATTGGCATTTGTTCTTGGAGCGACTGGACTTGGTAAAAAAATAATTTTGTTAGTTCCAAGTGCAATGCAGGCCGGTATCATTATGGGCGCAGGTCTTGCAGCAGTAACTGTAGTATTTGGTAAAGGCGGACGTATTGAGTTATTTCCATATTCTATTGCAATATGCATAGGTTTAGGATTTTATTTGCTATTTTCAAATCATTTTAAAAATATACGAAACAAAAATAAGGTAACTAAAACAATTTCAAATTTAGAAATCTTACCAATAATGTTGCTTGCTATTGTTGTTGGTCCTCTCGTAGGCGAAACTTTATGGTCACATATTCAGTGGGGTTTTTCACATCCAGCATTTGCAGAACTTTGGAGTAAATGGACATTTTGGTCAATAGGTTTCCCACCCGCTATGATGTTTGTAAAAGCTCTTCCAATGGTTTTTCAGCTTATATTATACTATTTGGTGAGATGATTCAAGCACAAGCATTATTAGAGGATGCAGCTCCATCCAGGCCAGATGAGATAATAGATTACAATCCGAATAGATCCCACATGATTTTCGGACTTCGTAACATAATAATGTCAATTATAGGACCAGATTTAACAATGTGTGGACCTCTTTGGGCAGCAATGCAAGTTGTTGTATGTGATAGATATAAACATGGTAGAAAATCAATGGATTCAATAAATGGAGGAACGGGTTCATTCCGTTTTGGTACTTTAACAGGATATTTTCTATTGCCAATAGTTACTCTTGTTACTCCTATTCTAGGTATCGCACTAGTCTCAACAATGTAGGATATGTTTCAGTTAGAATAGGAATATTAAAATCTCATACTTTTAATGATGGGATTGCTGTAGTTATGGCAGCAGTAATAGTAGCAAAAGCTGCAGCTTGGGGAATCGGTGTAGGCATTATATTATGCTTAGTAATACAGCTTGGTAACAAAAAAGAATACGATATAAATATGTTCGAACAAAAATCCATGTAAAAAAACAATTATTGAGCATAGATTTAATTAAAAATAGGCTGTAGATAAATTTATCTGTAGATTATTTTAGCAGACAAATTTATGTAAGTAAAACATAGTAAGGCATTTTTATGAAATAGTAAAACTAGCAAAAAATATAGTTGTAGGAGTTAAATATACTTTTTATACTTACTAAAATACAACAAACTAATATTCATGATTGGTGTTATAATATTAGAAACTTTAGTAATAAAAATATTAAAGTTTTATCTGCTATTCTTGTTGAAATAATATTTGAAAATTTTTGAGGCAAATTTGGTGATATGGAGTAAATTGTTATATTACACTTAAATCTAAGTGTTCGTTTGATGAAAAAACGTTGATAGCAAACCAATAGATAATTCTAGATAAACATTCAATATAGAAAACAGTAAATATTGCAAAGGGGAGGGAAATATAGATGAATAACAAGGCGTATATAAATGAATTGATGGTTAAGGCAAGGAAAGCTCAAATAGCTATTGCAACCTATAACCAAGAACAGGTAGATGCTTTAGTCAAGGTAGTTGGTAAAGCTATATATGACAATGCTAAGATACTTGCAAAAGAAGCAGTAGCTGAAACCCAAATGGGTAACTACAAAGATAAGGTAACTAAGAATAGGGGCAAGGCAATGGTCATATGGAATAGCCTAAAAGGGAAGAATTCTGTAGATATACTTGGGCCAGAAGAAGGAAAAGAAGGAATACTATTAATAGCAAAGCCAAAGGGAGTTATAGGTGCAATTACCCCAACTACAAATCCGATAGTTACACCTATGTGTAATGCTATGTTTGCGTTGAAAGGAAGAAATACAATTATCGTAGCACCTCATCCTAGATCAAAAAATTCTGCAACACATGCTGTTAATCTAATGAATAAGGAATTAAAAAAATTAGGGGCACCAGATAATTTGATCCAAATAGTAGAAGAATCAGATAAAAATATAGTAGCAGAATTAATGTCAGCTGTAGATGTAGTAGTAGCCACTGGTGGAATGGGAAGGGTAGTCGCTGCTTATTCGAGTGGGAAACCAGCTTATGGAGTTGGAGTTGGAAATGTACAGGCTATTATTGACAGAGATTATGATTATGATGAAGCGGCTAAACATATTATTGCAGGAAGAAAATTTGATAATGGTATTATATGTTCGGGAGAACAATCTATTATTTTACCTGTTGAAAAACATGATGAAATAATTGAGGCATTTGTGAATAATGATGCATACTATATTCAAGATGACGAAACAGTTGAAAAGTTTAGAAGTACTATGTTTATAGATGGAAAAATAAATGGTAAAATTGTTGGCAAATCAGTTAAATTTATTGCTGATTTAGCTGGGGTTGTAATTCCAACTAATACTAAAGTAGTCATATTAAAACCTACAGGAGCAGGAGTATTAGATGTACTTTGTAAGGAAAAAATGTGCCCAATTATGATTGCATTTACTTATGATAAATTTGAAGAAGCAGTAGAAATTGCGAGGAAGAACCTTTTAGTTGATGGTATAGGACATACAGTATCTATTCATTCATACAATAAAGCAAACATTGAATATGCAGGAATAAATTTGCCAATAAGTAGATTAATTGTTAATCAAGTATCAGCCATAGGAACCGGTGGAAGTTTTAATAATGGTTTTAATCCGTCTACAACGCTTGGTTGTGGATCTTGGGGAAACAATTCTATATCTGAGAATTTTACATATACCCATTTAATAAATATATCTAGAATAGGATATTTTAACAAAGATGCTAAGGTTCCAACTACAGAAGAAATTTGGGGAGAGTAATATAAATTTAGCAGGTTTTAATTAATTGAGTTTAAAAATTGGAGGCAAAGCGAGAATTATGTAACGTCTTATATTATAGAGTATTAATTTAATTACATAGTTATATATATCAATTAGATGTACAAGTTAAGTTACTTGGTGTATAATAATAAGATGAAGTAGAAAGAGATTGATTTATAGTCATTTTTTATTTAAATTAAATAGTTGTAAATATATTTAATGTGTAAAAGCAATATAAATCTGTAAAAAATTTTATAAACAATTGTGAAAATAATCACAATAACTTATTTATTGTGTTATAGTTTATATGCTTATATTAATTTTTTTATTATTATTTGTGAAAAAAATCACAATATTATATTAATATACACTTAAATCACACTGTATCTAGAAAATATTATATGGTTATAATTTTGATCCAAAGCTCTAAACATATAGTTTTAGAATAAAAACTATCTCACATATTGGAAAATATGCTAAAATAGATGTCTTTAACTATGAATATAAAATAACGAATTAGAAGGTTATAGTTAATAAAACAAAAAGGGCATTTATATTTCGAGTATTTGAAAGAAGGGTTAATGGCATTGTCTTTACTAGGACAAAGAATCATCAAATTATATTTAACAAAGTATTTGTGTTAAATATAATTGTTTTAAATAAATAACTCATAATGATATTAAATACTATACATAACATTAAAAAATAATTTGGAGAGTGATAGTAATGAATTTACAAGAAATTTATGAATCAAAGGTTGTTACTGCAGAACAAGCTGTAAAAAAAATAAAATCTGGAAATAGAGTAGTTACAGGGCATGCCTGTGGAGAACCAACAGATGTTATAGCTGCAATGGTAGCTAATTGTGAAGAATATACAAATGTTGAAATTGTACATATGGTTCCTATGGGAAAAGCTGAATTCGCTAACAAAGGAATGGAAAAACATTTTACTCATAATGCCATTTTTGCTGGTGGCCCTACAAGAGAAGCAATTGTTGAAGGAAGAGCTGATTTTACACCATGTTATTTTTCTGAGGTTCCTGAATTATTTAAAAAAGGTTATTTGCCTGTGGACGTAGCAATTGTTCAATTAAGCCCACCAGATAAAAACGGAAATTGTAGTTTTGGTGTTTCAAATGATTATACAAAACCTGCAGCAAAATTTGCAAAAATAGTAATTGCAGAAATAAATGAGAAAATGCCAAAAACTATGGGCGATTCTTTTATCAATATTTCAGAAATTGATTATATTGTAGAAGTTAATCATCCAATAATAGAGCTTAAGCAACCTAAAATATCAGAAATAGAGAAAGCAATTGGAGAAAATTGTGCTTCTTTAGTTGAGGATGGATCTACACTTCAACTTGGAATAGGAGCTATTCCAGATGCAGTTTTATTATTCTTAAAGGATAAAAAAGATCTTGGTATTCATTCTGAAATGATTTCAGATGGAGTTGTTGATTTAGTTGAAGCAGGAGTAATTACAGGTAAGAATAAAACTCTTCATAACGGAAAGATTGTTGTTACATTCTTAATGGGATCAAAGAGACTTTATGATTTTGTTGATAATAATCCAATGGTTGAAATGTATTCTGTAGATTATGTAAATAATCCTGATATAATTGCACAAAATAATAAAATGGTTTGTATAAATTCTGCTGTTCAAATAGACTTTATGGGACAAGTTAATGCTGAGTGTATTGGACAAACTCAGATTAGTGGTGTTGGTGGTCAGGTTGATTTTGTACGAGGTGCAAACAAGAGCAAAGATGGTATAGCTATTATGGCAATGCCTTCTACAGCATGTAAAGGTAAAATTTCAAAAATTGTACCTATATTAGATGAAGGCTCAGCTGTTACGACTGGTAGAAATGATGTAAATTATGTAATTACAGAATATGGTATAGCACAACTTAAAGGTAAAACTTTAAAACAAAGGGCTAGAGCATTAATAAATATTGCTCATCCGGATTTTAGAAATGAATTAATTATTGAATTTAAGAAAAGATTTAAATGTGAATTTTAGTACTATATTTAATAAACAACAAACAATAAAAAACCATATCTAATTTAATTAGATATGGTTTTTTATTGTTTTAGCATTCATTCCCAAAAGATTAAGTCATAATATATTTCAACAAGCCATAAAATGGATAAAATATAAAAAAATGAAAAAATATTACAAAAAAAAGAAGGATTAACATATTAATTATCGAATATAGAACAAGGTACATTATTTAGACATATTTAAAAATATTTAAATACCAAATGATTTGGAGGGAAGATAATGCATTTAAATTTTGATAATATTGAAGATAAATTAATAGTTTACATGTCTGGAGAATTAGATCATCATAGTGCTGAAGAGGTAAGAAATATTATAGACGATAGGTTAGAACGAGATAGTTATAACAAATTAATTTTGGATTTTGGAGATGTGACATTTATGGATAGTTCAGGTATTGGAGTAGTCATTGGGAGGTATAAAAAGTTACATATGAGAAATGGAAAAGTTTGTGTAACTAACATTACATCTTCAGTAAAAAGAGTATTTGAACTGTCTGGAATGTTTAAGATTATTATGTTATATGATGACGTTGAACAAGCTGTAAACAACATTTAGTGGGGGGATTAGTATGTGTTACAATAAAATTAAAATAGAATTTTTAAGTAAATCGCAGAATGAAAGTTTTGCAAGAGTAGCAGTAGCAGCATTTGCTTCACAATTAGATCCTACAATTGAAGAAATTTCAGATGTCAAAACAGCTGTATCCGAAGCAGTTACGAATGCCATTATTCATGGATATGAAAGTGAAGAGAAAATGATTACTATTGAAGCTATGATTAATGGAACTGAGTTGACGGTGATAGTTAATGATTCAGGAAAAGGAATTGATAATCTAGAGCTAGCTATGCAACCATTATACACTTCCCGTCCAGACCTTGAAAGGTCTGGAATGGGATTTACGGTCATGGAAACTTTTATGGACAGCTTAGAAGTAAAGTCTGACAAAGGTAGGGGAACAAGTATAATAATGAAAAAAATATTTAATCCTTTAAGTTAGGTGGAATATTATGGATCAAAAAAATGTAAGAAAAAACAATTATAGTTATGAAGATAATATGAAACTTATTCAAATGGCTAGAAATGGAGAACCTGGCGCATTAGATGTTTTGGTAGAAATGAATTTGCCGTTAGTTTCATCTATAAGTAAAAAATTTCTTAATAGAGGATATGAGTATGATGATATCTTTCAGATAGGATGTATTGGGCTAGTAAAAGCAATTAACAATTTTGATACCAAATATAATGTAAAATTTTCTACATATGCCGTGCCTATGATAATGGGGGAAATTAAAAGATTTCTTAGGGATGATGGGATTATTAAAGTAAGCAGAAGCGTTAAAAATACTGCGAGGCAGTTACATTATGATAAAGATACTTTAACAAAGCAACTTGGCAGAGATCCTACAATAGATGAACTATCGGCTTTTTGTAATATAGAAAAAGAAGATATTGTATATGCATTAGAATCTGCAAGCAATATGTTATATTTATTTGATACAATACATCAAGATGATGGAGCACCAGTATTATTAATAGATAAATTAAGTGAAAAATATGATGAGGACAATCAAGTTTTAGATAAAATTTCACTCAAAGAAGCACTTAGAAAACTTGATGCAAAATCAAGGCAAATAATTATGCTTAGATATTTTAAGGATAATACGCAAATTCAAGTAGCGAAAATGATGGGAATTAGTCAAGTTCAGGTATCAAGAATAGAGAAGAAAGTTTTGAAAATAATGAAGGAAAAATTAATCTAGCAAAATAGTAATAAGATGAATTATTGATAAATAATTTCAAATTAAATTTTGAAGAATTTATCTGTAGTTACATCTTATTTTTTTGACTAGAAAGTTTGTTATTGCAAATACTAAATAAATAATCAGCATATTCTATTTTCTTAATAAATCATACTAAATTGCTAGTATTTACTATAGAAAATAATAAGGAGGATATTTATGAAGGTGGAAGAAAAAACCATAAGGAAAAAATTTGATAAACTTAATGCAGATAATATCCCAAAGCCTAATTTGTTGTTACATTGTTTTAATGCTTTTTGGGTTGGTGGGTTAATATGCGTAATTGGGCAGTTAATCAATGACATTTTCTCCAAAATGGGTATTCCTCAGGATGAACTGGGTACATATGTTTCTATTGTTATGGTGTTCTTAGGAGCTGTACTCACTGGCATAGGTGTGTACGATAAGTTAGGAGATTTCGCAGGAGCGGGTTCTGTTGTACCAATTACTGGGTTTGCAAATTCAATTGTATCGCCAGCAATGGAATTTAAAAAAGAGGGCTTTGTATTTGGAGTAGCAGCTAAAATGTTTACTATTGCAGGACCTGTTTTGGTATATGGAATTGGCTCATCAGTAATTGTAGGAATTTTATATTATTTTATAAGGTGGTGATGCAAAATGGGTAGAAGAATTGGTCTTCAAACAGTAGAAATTGAAAGTAAACCTAGAATTATTGGAACTTACAATATAGTTGGTCCTAAGGAGGGACAAGGACCATTAAGAGAGTATTTTGATAAAATCATAGAAGATGATCTTAATGGAACCGAAAGCTTTGAAAAGGCTGAGACAAGTCTTTTATATACAGCTATATCAGAGAGCATAAAAAAAGCGAAGCTAAAAGAAATTGATATAAACTATTTACTCGCAGGAGATTTACTAAATCAGCTATACTCTTCAACTTTTGCAGCTAGAAATTTGAATATACCTTTCATAGGACTTTATGGAGCGTGTTCAACTATGGCAGAGTCTTTAAGCGTGGGTTCAATGATAATGGAGGGAGGCATGGCTAATTATGTTGTAGCAGCTACCTCATCACATTTTTCCGCTGCTGAGCGGCAATTCAGATTACCACTCGAAATGGGAAGTCAGAGAGCGCCAACAGCGCAATGGACAGTTACAGGTGCTGGATCAATGGTTCTGGGCAGAAATGGTAACTTCCCATATGTTACACATGTTACAACTGGAAAGGTTAAAGATTACGGAATAAATGATGTTAACAACATGGGAGTAGCAATGGCACCAGCAGCTGTAGACACTATTAAGCAACACTTTATAGATACTGGTAGAAAGCCTTCAGATTATGATGTTATTGCTACGGGAGACCTAGGCATTATCGGAAGAGAATTTACTGAGAAGCTGCTTTTAGAATATAAATATGATATGAAAGGTCATTACATCGATTGCGGCGAGAAAATCTTTGATGCGCAGAAACAAGGAACTAATTCGGGAGGTAGTGGTTGTGGCTGCTCTGCAGTAGTTGCAACAGGGTATTTACTTAAAAACATGCTGAGGGGAAAATTTAAAAGAATATTGCTAGTTTCAACTGGAGCACTTTTAAGTCCTACTTCATCTTTGCAAGGTGAAACTATACCAGGAATTGCTCATGCTGTGGCTATTGAGTTTGGGGTGAATAAATGAATAATTACATTATGGCATTTATAGTTGGTGGGATAATTTGTGTAATAGGTCAAATCCTTATGGATACTACTAAACTGACTCCAGCTAGAATATTAGTTGTTTTTGTAACTGGCGGTGTTATATTAGGTGGATTTAATATATATGATGTGGTGATAAAATACGGAAAGGCAGGCGGAACTATACCACTTCCTGGTTTTGGATATAGCTTAGCTAAGAGTGTAATGAAAGAAGTAGATGAGGTTGGTTTTATAGGAGCATTTACTGGAGGAATAAAGGGCACTGCAGGAGGGATTACTGCTGCGGTTTTCTTTGGATATATTATGGCGTTAATATTTAACCCTAAAACAAAGAAATAATAAAAATCACTATTAAATATATTGTATTTAATAGTGATTTTTTGTTATTGAGTATTTGTAGTAGGGGAAACGTTATTACCAGTATCAGGTGTGGTAACTGGTGGGGTAGTAACAGGAGGAGTAGTGGGTATTGTAACTGGTGGAGTAGTAACTGGTGGAGTAGTAACTGGAGGAATAGTGGGTGTTGTAACTGGTGGAGCAATAATTTGAGGTATAATTGGCGGAATAAGTGGAGTATTTGTAATACCTTTTGAGAAAGTATCAATAGCCTTTGGTAATACAAATACTGAGTCTTGTAAAAATACGTTAGGTGTATAATTCCTTTTTATATAAACTTTTGTTTCAACTCTACCAGGTGGAGATAATTTTGATGCAAGAACATATTTACCACTTGGGTCCTTAATAACTTTAGCTGAAACATGAATGCTATCAAGGGTTGTAGGTTGAGTCCCATTAATAAACAGTTCGGAATAGACTCTACCACCTCTAGGGTCAGCATAAGTTAAATCAGTAGGTATATCACCAGAATCTTTTGACACAGAATAGGGTGATATACCTGAAGGCATTTCAATATCTTTCACAAGTAGATTTGTATGCGCTTTTTTCATAATTTTTCCCCATAATAGTGCGGCATCATTACTGCCCATTTGTTGGATTGAATCCTTTCCTTTATCGGTTCCAATCCAAATAGCTGCAGAATAATATGGCGTTAAGCCAACAAACCATAAGTTCTTTGAATCAGATGATGTACCAGTTTTACCGCTAACTGGCATGTCACTAAACACAGCATTTGGTCCAGTACCACCTTTGCTTACTGGTCCTTTCAATAAATCATACATTATATAAGCACTTTGAGGAGACAAAACGGGTGTTGTTTCAATTTTTGTTTCTAGCAATACTTTGCCAGTTCTATCAATTACTTTAGTGTACAACCTTATGGTAGAACGTCCTCCACTATTACCAAAAACACCATAGGCATCTGCCATAGTGAGTGGATTAGTTCCAATGTAATCACCACCATCTAATTGGCCGAGGGCCATAGCAGACAGTTTATCTTTATCTGTATTATCTAGTTGCAATCCGAATTTTTCTCCATAAGAAACACCGGTCTTAATATCAATCATTGTCTCAATTTTAACGGCAGCAATATTAACAGAATATTTCAAACAATCTCTTAAAGTTAAATATCCTCGATAAATATTGGGCGAATTTTGAGGATTATATCCAGAAGTTATAGGTGAATCCTCGATAATAGTAGAAGCCGTAGCTGTCTTCGAATCAATAGCTGGACTGTATACTGTTAATGGTTTAATACTTGATCCGGGTGCTTTTAAGTAATCAAGAGACGCGGCTCTGTTATAAGAACCAGGACCTTGAGGTTTTTGACCTTCAGCATCACGACCGCCAATAATGGTTTTAACTTCACCTGTATGGTAATCTATAATAACACAGGAAGCTTGAAGACTAGCTTGTGGTGATTTCATAGGTTCATTAATCAATTTTTGTGATGCATCTTGCATACTTTTATCCATTGTTGTATAAATTTTCACTCCATCATACATAAGCATCGAGTATGCTTCTTTTTGGTTAATATTATAATGTTTCATTAAATCTTTAGCTACCTGAAGTAGTACAGGTTTTGAAAAAGATTCATAATTCATCTTGATCTGTTTTTTAGGAATATTAAATGTTAAATCTTCAGCCATAGCTGAATCCAATTGTACTTTGCTAATTTTATTATATTTATACATATTATAAAGAACAGCTTTAGTTCTATTAGAATTGAAAGCTTTCTTTGCATTAAATGATTTATATGCCATATTATATGAAACACTTGGATTTTGAGCGGCACTAGCAATAAATGCTGTTTGTTTTAAGGTTAAATGTTGAATAGACTTTCCAAAGTACTGTTCTGAAGCTGCTTCTACACCATGAGCATCTCCTCCTAGAAAAATAGTATTCATATATGTTTCTAGGATTTGAGATTTTGTTAAAACTTTCTCTACTTGCAATGATAAATACAGTTCTTGAACTTTTCTTTTTAAAGAAGTTCTATTTTGCAAAGAATCTTCTAAAAATATTCTGTATTTTACTAATTGTTGAGTTATTGTCGAAGCTCCTTGGAGACTTTGACCACGATCTAACACTTTGATTTTTATATCATTAAGTATAGCACCTGCTAATCTTTTGAAATCAACACCTGGGTGAGTTTCAAATCTAGAATCTTCTATACTTATAAATGCATCTTGCAGTTTAATTGGTACTTTACTTATTGGTACGTTAATTCTTCTTTGTGAGATAACATATTCATCCATAACATTTTCTGAACTATCTAATAACGTTGTAATTTCATCTAATTTTAAAAATTGATTTATGTCTAAGACAGGAGCTGTCTTAATCATGGCGAGGATTACTCCTCCAAGGGCTACACATGTTATTAAACCTATAATTAGTGCAGTAAAAACTATGTTTTTAAAAATATGAATTTTTGTTCTTTTTTCCTTTTTCTGAGTAGTTTTTTCTTTTCCCATAAAGTTACCTCCTTATATATTTATAGGGAACAGATAATAATTATTAACTATTATATTATTGCCCAGATTCAAGTTACTAAACTATAATTAACTTTTAATAGTATACCATATAATTTCAATATAATATTAAAGACTAAATTATTGTGAAATATTGAATTTTTGTATTGATTTAAATTCTTTACATTGAGACAGAAACATATAATAAAATATAGCTTTTAATGGAGGTAATAATATAAAAAATAATATTAAAGCTAGAATATTAATAATTATAACTATAATACTGATAATGTTTACAATATTAATGTACATGTTTGATAAAAATACAATGCCAACAATAATGGCAGTAGCAGATGCAGAGATGAGGGCGAAGGCTACACAAATTGTTAATACTGCAATTATAAATGAATATTCAAAGCAATTTAACTATGATCAGGTTATAAAAGTAGACAAAGATTCGCAAGGAAATATTGTAATGCTTAAGGCAGATACTCTAAAAATGAATAAAATAGCTTGTGATGTTGCACTACAATCTCAGAAAGAATTGATGAAGTTGGGAAAGTTAGGTATCAAGGTTCCAATAGGGTACATTACAAATAATAATATTTTATCTTATTATGGACCATGTATAACCATAAAAATGAATCCTATAGGATATGTAGAAACAAAATATTCATCTGAGTTTGAAAGTGCAGGTATGAATCAAACAAGACATAAAATCTATGTTAAAGTGAAAACTACTGTCAGAGTAATGATTCCTTTAAAAAATAACAATATCGAAATAGATAATGAAGTTCCTATTGCTGAAACCATTATTGTAGGAAAAATACCCAACAATGCAGTTCAATTAGATTTAAATGGCACAAGTAATAAACTAGGTAATGGTATTAAAAAATGATAAAAAAATAAAGTGCGTTATACCGTACTTTATTTTAATGATAAATATGTATATTATTTTTCAAAATATTAATCTTCCCAATTAAATACATAGGGTACATTTCTATAGTAGTCTCCGTAATTTAAACCATATCCAACCACAAAAAGATCAGGAATTTCAAAACAACAATAATCAGGTGTTATATCAACTTTTCTTCTATCAATTTTATCCAAAAGAACACATGATTTAACGCTAGACGCACCTAAGGAGATAACATGTGATATAATAAAATCCATAGTTAGTCCAGTATCAGCAATATCATCTACTATTAATACATCAAATCCAGAAACATTGTCAGGAATATCATTTATAATATTAACCGAGCCTTTTGATTCTAATTTATCGCCATAGCTTGATGTAGTCATAAATCCTATTTTTGTAGGTATAGTAATATGTCGTACAAGATCTGCAGTAAATATGAAACTGCCTCTCAATAAAGAAAGAACATATAATTTTTTATTGTTGTAGTCTACTGAAATTTCAGCACCAAGTTGTACAATCCTTTCATCAATTTGCTCTTTAGATATAAGAATATTTCTTTTTTTATTATCCAATGTAAAGCCCTCCATCTATATATATTTACAATATCGTTATAATGGTATAAAATTATATGAAAGTTGTCAAGTATAAGAATAAGGAAATTTGTTAAAATACTAAGAGAATGGAGTGATTTACGATGATATATGGAAATATTGATGGAGTTAAAAATTCAATTTTAAATAAATTAGAAGAAGCTTGTGAAATAAAAGTACCCAAAGATTGTATTCTATCTCAAGAATTGGTTGATATATTAGCGCAGGTAACAAAAGAGTTGGATCGAGAAGTAAGTGCTTCAATAGATAGGAAAGGTAATATAATCAGTATGGCAATTGGTGACAGTAGTAAAGTAGAACTGCCAATAATAGACATAAGAGAAGGACGATTATCTGCAGTAAAAATAGTACACACTCATCCAAATGGTAATTCTAGATTGTCTGTTCTAGATATGTCAGCTTTAATAAAATTAAAGTTAGATTGTATAGTAGCTATAGGAATATCAGATAAGGAAGATTTTAAGTTTAATATAGGGTTTTGTGGAATAAAAAATAGTATTTTAGTAGAAGAAGAAATAGGACCTTTAAAGATAACTGAAGTTGTAAAATATGATATTGTAGATAAAGTTAGATACATTGAAAGATTAATGAAGACAAATGTGATAGTTGAGGATGATGGAGAACGGGCTATTTTAGTTGGTATAGGAAGCAAAGAGGATTTAGCAGAACTTGTGGAGCTTGCAAGGGCATGTAATGTAGAAACAATAGATACAACTCTACAAAACAGGCATAAAATAGACCCGGCTTTATATATAGGCAGAGGTAAAGCAGAAGAAATTGCAAGCGTAAGGCAAGAATTAAGAGCAAATTTAGTTATATTCGATGATGAATTATCAGGTTCTCAAGTTAGAAATTTGGAAGAAGTTCTTGGTTGCAAGGTAATAGACAGAACTACACTAATTCTTGAAATATTTGCACGAAGAGCAAGAACTAGAGAAGCTAAAATTCAAGTTGAACTTGCGCAATTAAAATATAGATTACCACGATTAGCAGGGCTTGGAACAATGCTTTCGAGGACAGGCGCAGGAATAGGAACTAGAGGACCTGGAGAGAAAAAGTTAGAAATTGATAAAAGAAGAATAAGGGAAGGTATTTTTGATTTAAATAAAGAATTAGCAAAAATAAGAACTACAAGAAATATACAAAGAGAAAAGAGAAGCCGTGATAGCGTCTCAAAAGTGTCTTTAGTTGGGTATACTAATTCAGGTAAATCGACACTAAGAAATGCATTATGTGATATTGCGGCATTAAAAAGTGTTGCTCAAAAGGACAAGGTTTTTGAAGCGGACATGCTTTTTGCAACACTTGATGTAACAACAAGGGCATTATTACTATCTGATAATAGAGTTGCAGCTGTAACTGATACCGTAGGTTTTATTAGAAAACTTCCACATGATTTGGTTGAAGCATTTAAATCGACACTTGAAGAGGTAGCATATTCAGATCTGTTGTTACATGTAGTAGACGCATCATCTGACACTGCAGAGTTACAAATAGAGGCTGTAGACGAGGTTCTTAAAGAATTAAATGCTGCCGATAAGCCAACAATATTGGTTCTAAATAAAATTGATGCAGCATCACAAGTAAATATAGTAAAAATAAAAGAAAAATATAAAGATTTAAAAACAATTGAGATATCAGCAAAATATGGTACAAATTTGGATGAGTTATTAAAAGAAGCATGTAACTCTCTTCCATACACGTTAAAGAAATTTAGTGTGCTTATTCCATATTCTGATCAAGCAATGGTGGCATATTTGCATAGAGGTTCAAAGGTCGATATAGAAAAGTACAATGAGGAAGGAACGTTTATGTCAGTACAAGGTGATGACGAAGTTTATAACAAATGTAAAAAATACATTTTAGTATAACTTAAATGGTTATTGATAATCTTAATGTTTAATGTTTAATGAATAAAAGTGACTTTTTTAGTATTTATGATAAAATTCATCAAAAGTGTAATAAAATCCCTTGTCGATTTATATAATTAGATATTAAGTAAATATCATTATCATAGGATTAGGAGTAGATATGGGAGAGGGAAAATCAAATTCAGATAATGGAGAAAAACAAAACAGAAAATTAAGTCAACAAGAGATAGTTAGCAATTATGTGAAAAAAGTTATTGGTGAAATGAATGAGCAATATAAGAATACAGATGAAGGTGGTGAAATGGAACAGTTACTTTCTGGTACCACGGGGACATCAACTACCACCAACACATGTGATAACTATGTTCAATCATTGACTGATAAGGTTACAAATATAAATATCTTAAGATTTGAGTTGGACAGATTGCCATTAGATTTTAAAGCAAGAGCTTATTTTGAAAATGATGTAAAACCATTAACAGATACTTTATATACATTAGGTCTTGCATCTCTTGATTTTTCAGCTACGGCAGCAAGTTTAGCTAATACAAACTTTGGAAGCAGTTCTAAAATAAAAGACGCAATAGATTTAGTTCATGGAGTTAATGAAATTTCGGATGACCTAATTAAGGTATTAAGATGTAAAGTTGATAATATGCTCAAACTTGCCAAATATGATTGTAAATGATTTTTCATAATAATAATAATAATAATAATAATAATAAAGAGGATGAGTTGATTTATACTAAACTTGATTCTCTTTATTTTTAAATAGAAAATCATAAATTTTTTTATGATGACTAGTATATCGAAAAATGGTAAAGGTAAATAGTATAAAAACTTTGCATGCAATATTATGCTAAAAATATGTTTAGTTTGCAATAAACTACAAAGTAATATTTGTAATTTTGAAAAATATAGTGCTATAATTAATGATAAGAATATATTATGAGTCTTTTGACAATTGAACTGATAATATGGGTATAAATGATGACAAAAGATTATATAATAGTATTTAATCTATTATTTTTATAAAAGAATTAAAATCAATTAAACATTTGTAAGAAAATTGATATCTTAATACAATAAATCATATTTTAATTTGGTAAAATATGAAAATTGGGGGAGTGGAAGGAATGACAAAAACCATTTTGCAATATCAAGATGCTTTTAATAGTGTACTAGATAGAATAAAAATTGATGAAACTGTTTTATCAGTAATGATTTTTGGAAGTATGGTAACAGGCGATTTATGGGAAGAGTCAGATATTGATTTTATTGTAATTGTTAATAAAAATTTCGAGAAAATTAGAGATATATATACAGAGGAAAAGAATATTCCTGTTCATATTAAACTTATGGGCAAAGAAAAATTCATACAAACTTTCTCCGATAGTTTAAAAGGAGGATATTGGCATAGAATTTTTTCTGCTTCAAGATTAGTATTTTCAAAAGATATGGACATAACAATTAGATACGATGGTGGTAGGTTTTTCCCAGATATTGATAGGGAACGTTGGGGATTGTATTTTTTAGGAAAACTCCTAAAAGATATTGGAGTATGTAAAAAATATTTATCAAGCAACGGTATTTATACAGCGTATAGTACAGCTATACGATGTACAGAAAAGTATTCAAGATTATTTGTTAATTCATCAGGATATATGATTAGTAAGGATGTTATGGCAATGGCTATAGATTTAAATGATAATCTAAAACAATGTACTGATAAATTATTTTTTGAAAAATCTAATACTATAGAAACAATTAAAGAAACTATGACATTTTTAGAGAAAAGTATAAACTCAAGTATTAAAAGTAATTGTGATTTGCTTTTAAATTATATGAGGGAAAAAGATACATTCTTGAGTTCTGAGGAAATTGTGAATGATGATTTGTTTAAGAATTTTGATATAGATATGGAAGAAGTACTTAATAAATTATGGGAAAGAAACATTATAAAAAAAGAAAGTAGAGATTTTAAAATAGACAAGGATAAAATCCTATTTAACCAAAATGTTTATTTCGTTTAATATTATTGAAACAAATAGGTGAAAATATGAATAAATATGAGATTAATTTTGATTGTGAAAGCATTAAGTATGTAGAAATATCAAAACATATAAAAAAGATGATTGATGAAAACATTATTGATGATGGTGAGAAGCTACCATCAATAAGAAAATTATCAAAAATATTAATGGTTAATGAGGTCACTGTTGTTAGTGCCTATAAAAAGCTTGAAGCTGAGGGTTATGCATATCAAAAAATGGGTAGTGGTACTTATGCTAAAAGAAGAGATACTAACATTAAGTTTAAAAAGGAATATTCTAATACTTTAAGAAAAATATCTGGACATGATTTAAATAATTATGTGGATTTTACTGGAGAGATTAATAGTAGTGAATTTTTCCCAGTAACAGTATTTAAAAACGTATTAAACGAGGTTTTAGATAGAGATGGTACGGAGGCTTTTGCTTATAAGGAATCATTGGGGTACGAAGGGCTTAGAAATAGTATAAGTAGTTTTTTTTGGAACAATAAGGTGAGCAGCGAAGATATATTGATTCTTTCTGGTGCACAACAGGGTATTGATATAGTAGCAAAATCAATAATAAATGTTCATGATAATGTTGTTGTAGAGAAGCCAACCTATGGAGGAGCGTTAACTGTCTTTAAATGGAGAAGGGCTAACATATTTGAAGTTGATATGTTAGAAGATGGTATAAATTTACTCCAATTTGAAGAGATACTTAAAAAGGATAAAATAAAGTGTTTCTATGCCATGAGTTATTTTCAAAATCCTACAGGAGCAACCTATAGTTTGAGCAAAAAACTAAGAATATTAGAACTCGCTGAGTTGTATGATTTTTATATTGTAGAGGATGATTATTTATCTGAATTAATATATGATAGTAAGTTATATAGGAGTTTTAAAAGCCTAGATTCAAATGATAGAGTAATATATATAAAGAGCTTTTCGAAAATATTTCTTCCCGGAATAAGGTTAGGATATATGATATCACCAGAGAAACATAAAGAGCTAATTCAAAATTCAAAAATAAACACAGACATATCAACTTCAAGTCTTATGCAACGTGCTCTAGATTTATATATTAATAAAGACCTTTGGAAAGAGCACATAAGTCGCCTTAATATGGCTTATAAAGAAAAATATAATTTTATGATAAATTGTATTCAAAGATATTTAGGTGATAAGGTTAGTTATTATAATCCAGGAGGTGGAATTCATTTTTATTTTAAGGTAGCAACTTACTTAAAAATTAACTCCATGGAACTATTTTATATGTGCAAGATTAGAAAAGTTCTTATTACGCCAGGAGTATTGTTTTATAAGAACGCTCAGGAAGGTAATGATTATTTTAGATTGAGTTTTTCAGAAATAAGAAAATCAAAAATAGAAGAAGGAATCAAAATAATTTCAGAGATATTAGATGATAGGTCAAAAATATCTAGAATATAGGGAGAGAAGCTTTTGAAGAAAGGATTAGTAGATATTGATTGGTTATGCATTAGTAAATATTCCGATGAAGAAATATCTTATTTCTTGTTTTTAGAGGGCAAAACTACGGAGGCCATATGTAAGATTAGAAATTTAGAAAATGCCATTGTTCAAAAACACATAATAGATGGTAAAATAAAATATAGATTTTTAGTGCATAGCAATGATATTGATGATGTTTTCAAAAGCATTGCCAAAGCAGGTAAGGAAGATAAAATATTTTTTTTGAATTCAATGAGTGAAGAAAATAAAGAAAAATTAGTAGAGGTAATAAAAACAAATTATGTAGAAATGCATCCTAAAGATAAAGAGGTTGCGGTTTGGATTTTAGGGGAATTAAAAGAAAAATCTTCTCTGAGTATTTTAATTAAGGCTTCTGTTTATAAATACATAAATGTACGTAGAATGGCAGTTTCTGCTATGGGTAAAATTGGAGATATAAGAGCGGAAGGAGCTCTTATTAGAGCACTTAAAGATGATAATCCACAAGTAATCAGTTATGCTATAAAATCACTCGGAAAGATAAAAAGTGAAAAAGCGATTGTAATAATAAAGAGTATATATAAAAATACAGATAAAAAATACATAATTGAAGCTGCTCAGAGTTTTTTACTGCTAATGCAAAAGTTATAGATAAAATTAGAAGTTAATTTTATCTATAACATTTAATATCGATGGGAGAAAGAAATGAGCTATTTTACAATAAAAGATGAATCAATTGCAGAATTTAAAGAAAAAAAATCTATATTTATTGGACACGGTAAAAGAGTTCAAAGTGAAGACGAGGCTAAAAAATTTATTGAAAGTGTTAAGAGAGAACATAAACAAGCAAGGCACAATGTTTATGCCTATATCATCGGCGAAAATAAAGAAGTTCAAAGATATAGTGATGATGGTGAACCTAAAGGCACAGGAGGTATTCCAATGCTTGAAGTCCTAAAAAAGAGTGATTTAACTGATGTAGCAGTTGTAGTTGCTAGGTATTTTGGAGGAATTCTTTTAGGTACAGGAGGTCTTGCAAGAGCATATTCAAAAGGCACTTCATTAGCTATTAAAGAAGGCGGCGTTGTAGAAAAAGTTAAAGGAATTTTAATAAAAATTATAATTGAGTATGATTTACTTGGAAAGCTACAACATGTTTGTAGCAGAGAGAACTTCTTTATAGAGCATATAGAGTATACTGATAAAGTTCTAATTGAAATACTTTGCCAATTTAGTAGATTAGAAAAATTAAAAACAGAAATAACAGAGGTTACGTCTGGCAAGGCTTTGTTTAACGTAGAAGAGATCAAAGTATACTTTAAGTTAGAAAATAGGTTGTACAATAGTATTTCAAATCATTTGCTTTAGTTTTACAGGAAAAGTAATATATAGTTTCCTTTATTTGAATAGTACTTTATTTCTATGATATAATGAATTAGTTATGTGCTTATAACTAATTCATAGAGGTATTGCTATTTATTAAAACAGGTTGGAAATATTTCACATACAAAATAATTAGTTGGAGGGGATTTAAAATGTCAGGACATTCAAAATGGCACAACATACAACAGAAAAAGGGTAAAATTGATGTTATAAGAGGTAAAGTGTTTACAAAGCTAGGTAAAGAAATAATAGTGGCAGCAAAGAATGGTGGCTCAAAACTAGATGCTAATGCACATCTTAGAGATGTAGTCGCAAAAGCTAAATCAAACAATATGCCACTAGAAACAATAAATAGAGCAATTAAAAAAGGTGCAGGAGAACTCGAAGGTGTAAACTATGAAGAAATAGTTTATGAGGGATACGGAGCAGAAGGTGTTGCAATAGTAGTAGTAACATTAACAGATAAAAAAAATAGAAGCGTTGCAACAGTAAGACATGCTTTTGATAGACATCATGGAAATATGGGATCAGCTGGATGTGTAAGCTGGATGTTTGCTAAAAAGGGACAAATTATCATAGAAAGAACTGATGATATGGATGAAGATGAAGTAATGATGATAGCTCTAGATGCTGGAGCTGAAGATTTCAATGTTGAAGAAGAAATGTTTGAAATTATAACATCTGTAGAAAGTTTTGGAGAAGTAAGAGAAAGTTTGGAGAAAAAGGGCTTTGAATTTGCTTCAGCTCAAATCACAATGATACCAGATAATATGATACCAACTAGTATGGAAGGTGCAGCTAAGGTACAAGAACTTATAGATATGCTTGAAGATAATGAAGATGTGCAAGATGTATATAACAATGCTGAGTATCCAGAGGAATTTGAAGGATAAAGTCTTTAAATGGCATAATATGATGGTAAACGTTTAGAAAAACCATTGTAATTGTAATTAAAGTTTTCCTTGATGATATATGCTGAAAATTGATTTTAGTTGCTAACGATAAATATACAATCATTCTTTATGTAATCACAAATTACACAAGGGGTGATTGTTTTGTTATTAACAGATATATTTAAAAAATAAACACAAAATTATAGAACTAGAAGAAGTAAATCATCATAATTTAATGTTAAAGCATATGTGAAATTTATGCAATTAAAATATAAAAAACCAATTCATAAAAATATATTCTAATAACCTTAACGGTTATTAAGTGAGAAAATCATAATACTTATAGTAAGCTATATGATTATAATGTGATTAGTATTATTAAATTTAATTATGAGCTGTAAGATGTTATATCTTTTGCTTTACAAAATTACCTAAGTATATCCAAAGTGGCTAAGAACGAACATAGAGAAGCTTGATTACCACTGTAGGTGCTAATATTAATCCGGATTTAATTACCCTTAGTTTAATTTGAGTATCAAAATTATTTATATGTAGTAAGAATATTATAATTATGATGAAAGTTTAATCTAAGTTTCCTTACTTTCACCGTGAAGTGTTGAATTTATCTGATAGTTAAATTCATTTGAGTTAAGGCTTAACCTAATACCTTAAATATGAACAGTAGAATAAGCATGCTTACACATATTACTATTATTGATAATAATATTCTAATTTGTTGTCTCATTTCTACTCCACATCTTAGTTCTATTTTAATATTATCATAATCTAATATATATTGAATTATGTAAAAATTCTTTCTTATGATAATTTATTTTGATTTAATAATGATATACAATTAATGTATTAAGATAATGAAAATGTTCAAGAAATGTATCACAATACAGAGTATATTGAGATATTTGAAGTATAGATCGTAACATTGAGATAAATGTTTTCAACTACGGTTAAATTTGCACTGATGTGATTGTTTTATTGATTAATTACGCTAAATAATATCTTTAAATGTAATTATATATACACCGTTAAAGATGTTATTTTATTGTAAATAAATGATGTGCATAATTAGTTTTTTAAGTGCACAGGTTATAAACCCAATATTTGCTAAACATATTTGTTTATGTTATCATGTTCAAATGATCAAATTTTAACATAATATATTTAAAGAAAAAATGTTATTATGTGAGGGGGATGGAAAATTGAACAAAAAATTATTTTCAGCCATAATGGCAATTGTTGTAACTATGAGCTTTAGTTTTAATAGCGTATATGCAGATTCTGTGTCTGATAAGGCAAAAATTCAGCAGGTTCAAACTCAAAGAAATGACCTTGAAAATAAAGTCGAGATGATGAATAATCATATTGAAACAATTATGTCTAAAACCAATAGCAATGAAAAGAATATAACTTTAACACAAAAAAATATTAAAAAAACTAAAATAGATATTAAAAAATCAGAGGCTAATATTAAACAAGCACAGGTTATTTTTGATAAAAGAATGAGAGTTATGTATATGAATGGGTCGTCAAGTTATATAAACATTATGTTAGACTCAAATGGCATAGATGATTTTATATCTAGATTAGAGAACATTAAAAAAATAGTAAACTTTGATCAAAAAGTTATTGATGATTTGAAAAGAAAAGAGACGGCTATTAATTTAAAGAAGGTAGAATTAGATACAGGAAATAAAAAGTTGTTATCCTTGAGAGTTGATAATAAAAAGAATTTAGCTGATTTAACGAAACAAAAATTAGCTCAAAAGGTATTGGTATCAAAATTAGATGCTCAAGAAAAACAATACGGTGCGCAACTGGTAATAGATGAAGCAACTGCAAAAAGACAAGCCATATTAGATAGACAAGCTATTGTAGATAGGCAAGCTAACATAGCAAGACAATCGTCTGTAGACAAACAAAATGCTGCATCAAAACAATTGTTAGTTAATTCAAAAAAAGTTAGTAATAAACAGGAAAAATCTCAAAAACAAGTTATAAAAACAACTGAACCAACTAGGTCTACTACAGTACAGACGAGACCTATAGTAAGTAAAAATGCTGCAATTCAATATACAGCAAGCGATTTGAACTTGTTGGCTAGATTGATAACTGCTGAAGCCGGTGGAGAATCTTATAATGCACAGGTAGCGGTAGGTGCAGTAGTTGTAAATAGGGTTAAGAGTAGCAGTTTTCCAAACACAATAAGTGCTGTTATTAATCAAAAGACAAGTGGAAATTACGAGTTTACGCCGGTACTAAATGGCAACATTAATAGAACGGCACAGGCAAATGCTGTTAAGGCTGCAAACGAATCACTTAGTGGAAATGATCCAACAAGTAATGCACTGTTTTTCTATAGTGGTAATGCTCCTACGGGATTGACTTCACCACAACCATTTTCTATAAAAATAGATAATATGACATTTATTAATATGTCATAAAGCTGAATATAGTATACTTTTACCATTTTTATACATAAAATTTCTTAATTATATTCTAATTTCAAAATTAATACTTGAGCAGGAGAAATCTTGCTCTTTTTTTTATTCAACTAGAATATCTTAGGCGTATTTTCCATCGTTGAGTTTTAACACTAAAAAAGTAGGAGAAATCCTGCTTTTTTTAGTTTGACATATATGAATTTTATTAAAAGCTAAAAGATATTCTAACAAAATTTTGTAATAATTGTAAAATATTATTTTGATTATGATATAATATGGATATATAAAAGCTGATAAAATAATTATGTACGAGGTGAATAAGGTGAAGGGTATTAGTAATTTCTTAAAAAATATGTTAATTAATGATTTAGAACGAAAGGCATATTATGAAAGTAAGAAAATATTAGAAAAAGGAAAACCTATTTATGTATCAACACAAAAATGGTTAGATATTCGTAAAGTTGCTATAAATGAATTCCTAGGAGAAAATCGAAATTGTAAAAATGTTAGAGAACTCGAAGCTAGTACATGTTATAAATTTTTGAATAATAATAAGCCCTCTTATATTAAACACAATGAATGGAATTATATATTGAAAAAGTCTACTGAAGTATTAGAAGAACAAATTAAAAAAATAATTTTGGAGATAAATTATTACAACGATTTTACGGTGCTTTTAGGTTTAGTTAGGCCTAAAAATATTAAACAAAATATATGGGATATAATGCAAAATAAAATTTCTGATTTATTTATATTATTAAAAAAACACAATGCTAGTCAATATTGTTTTAATACAGATAAAATAATAGATCTACTAAAAGAAAAAAAACAAGCTGGAATGGCAGAAGATAAATGGTCAGATTATTATGATTTTTTAAAAAAATTATATTTGCAAAATTTATTAAACAAATTATATTCCGTAAAGTCACCAATTGAATTTATAAATAATCTTCCATTAGATTATCTAGAAGTTGAAAAAATATATGAATTAAAGCGTGAAGCATATAGATTACAATTACTAGCCTTTAAAATATTTTGTTATGCTAATAATCCCAAAGAATTAATTAAAAAGAAAAAACCTTCTTGGATAAAAGATATTGATTTTAAAATAATAGTATTAGATATAAAGGGTAAAATTGAGATTGATGAAAAGAGAGAAGAATATAAGGAAAAATTACAATTAATCAATGAAATTTTAAGATGCAATGAATTACAGATGACTATACCAAAAAACATAAATCAAGAAGACTGGTCATACTTATGTAATTTACAAAACAGTATAAGGGATAAAATCCGTAATAATAAGAAAAATGGAATTGTATTGAATAATAAAAAAGAAAAACTAATTGAAGATGAAGAAGAAACAAAATATATAAAAAGAATCACAAATATAATAAGGGATAATAAATTTGTACATTAGGTATACGAATAAAGTAATTAATTATTATAGTTAAACACCTTAATGTATCAATAATTATTGATATACTAAGGTGTTTCTAAGCTGATATATGGGGCACTAAAATATTCTATATTTATACAACTAAGATTGTTAATAATAGTTATTATTAACAATTCATTTTTATTTTTGTCACTATACTGACATAAAAATAAGCTAATATAAGGACATAGAAAGTAATTGATTTTTATTAATTAGACGCCCCACTTTAATTAAATATAAATACTTAGAGAACTGGTTAATATAATCGGTTCTTTTTAGTTATTTAATAATATTATGCTTTTTTATACATATAATACCTTTGCTTTGAATATAAAATAAAGGGGGTGGAAACTTATGAATGAATCAGCTTTAAAGAGAAGATTTTTAAAAATTAGTAATAAATTTAGAACAGGTGATTTTAATTTAAGTACAGTAGCAGTAATAATTGATGAAATAAGATTTTCATTAGGAGAACTTACTTCGGGCGAAGTAAGATTATTATTGGAAATACCAATTAACGTTTTAAAATTTGATGTTGATTTGAATGATGAGTCTAACTGGAGTAAAGAAAATATGGATTATTTTGCAAGTAATTTGTGCATTGAAGATGAATTTGTAATGAAATTGAGAAAAAAAGTTTTAAATGGTCAATCTGGCATTAATGATATGTGGAGTTCATTAGAATATGTTAAAAATAATTATAATCAACTAACCAATAAACATGGAAGAAACATAGAGTTAATATTAAGAAATCCTGAGATAACAATAAGGGAAGATTGTAAAATAGTTAATGAAGATGAGTTTAAAAACAATGGTGAACTATTTGCTCAGTATATAGAGAATGCAGTTATTTTATAAAGGAACAACTAAAGAGGCTTTTAAAAGGGCTTTTTTATTTTTTGTAAAAGGAATAAAGCAAAACCGATATAATGTTTATGAAAACAATAGTTATTGTTTTATGTTTGTAATAATTAACACTTTTATTAGGGTGATTAGATAAATTATAATTCATAACTCTAATGGGCAGTAAACAATGATATAATCTACATATATGGATATATAAATTATTACTTATGTAATAATAAAAAAACACTCAAATTTAGTGTATGCACTACAAACAGTGATTTATTTTTTAATAATGCAGGGAAAGTTGGTTTAAAATTTAGAAAGGTGTAGAGGCAGTTTTCTAAACTTATGGATTATATGACGTTTACTAATTAATAAAGTATATGTTTTATAAAATAAAAGGGGGAATTAAAATGGCATTAACAGGCAGAAAACATCTTAATGATTTAACAAAGGAACCTAGTAAAAGCTATTGGAATTTAAATGAGCATCCTAGTAAGGATATGAAAGAGTTAAGAAGCACTGATGGTAACTACTGGTATTATGTTAATACTAAAAGTAAAGAGAGCATACAGAAGGCAATGGAAGGCGTAAGAAAGCTGTATATGTTGTCAGTAGTATATAAAGAAGAAGGTATTGGTATACTAGAATCTATGTTGAAGATGCTTAAATAAAATCATAAAATGAGTAAGTAAATTGATGGGAAAATTAAACAATTGATATATGGTAAATGATATGCAGAAATAAGCAATTACTTATATATGACAGGCTACCTTAATTGGTAGCTTTCTATTGTTAAAAATGAATGTTGATACAGTTGCATTTGGGTCTGCTTTGCTAAAGACTTAGAGAAAACTTGTACTAATAAGCTACAAAATATATTCGTTCATATATTGTGTAACTTTAGGAAAATTGTATCAAATAACTAAATTTGGAGGAATAAAACATGAAAAAAATTTATTACTATGGTATACAGCTTATTTGGTATGTATTAATTAGTTTTATAGCATTAACATATTGGCGAACTTACGGATGGGGATTTTTAGTGGGAGCTTTCATAATATTGTACATTGGTGATAACTTAATCACAAGGTTTTTAAAACCATAAAGTTAAAAAAGCCAAAAACAATATCAATTTTTTTGTTGAAAAGGTTACTTTATATTAATATAATAGTTTAAAGCATTAATTTTTAAATTGTTTTGGTGGTTGTTTAGGGCATATATTGAAATGAATTTTAGTTGGTGATGTAAACAAAAAAACTTATGTGATTTGTTAATTACATAAGTTTTTTTGTTTATACTAGATATAATAAAAAAATCTATATTTGATTTTAAATAAAAACTTGATATTAATGGAATCATTAAACAAATATTATTAAAGTAAGGCATAATATACATTAAATCAAGGCATGATATATATAGATAAATATAAAAACATTACCATTCATTAGAGTAAAGTGATATTTTAAAATATATATAAAAGTAAGGTGTGTGAAAAATGAATAAACTAGAAAAATTAATAGATGAAGGATTTAAGGTTAGAATCCAATCAAGTTCTAAATTTTGTTTGATTTTAGATGACTTAATTTCTTGCATGAACTTTAATGAGGATAGCATAGAGGAAGCAATTGATTCGGCTTATGACTTTGTAATAAAACAAAAGAAATTAGCAGATAAGTGTATGTTAGAAAATCAAAAAGAAGATTGCAAACTTGTAATTGATGTGTCACAATTACAAGAGTTAACAATTGATGAAGATATGCTTAATGATGAGTTTAAGACGACTAATACTATTAGATTATATACATATGTTTGGGAACAATTTAAGGAGTTCACTGAAGCATACGAGGAGCACAAAAGCATGGATTTAGTTAGTATGGCACTTTTAGAATATATACAAAAATACAAAAAATAATTAATATATAATAAGAACCTGTACTTAAAAAGGAATATATATTAAATTTTAAAATAGAAGAATTTATTACTTGTCTATAATTAAAAATCCTTAGCTTAAGCCAAGGATTTTTGATTTGTTATTCTTTTATTATGTATGGAATTGTAAGTACTGCAACATTTCTGTTTTTATATAGCATACTTTTTATAAAATATCCGGTTTGATTATGAAGTAAGTTGTGCCACCACTTAGTTATAACAAACTGTGATAAGACAACCGTTACAGTTTCTCCATGTTTTGAAGCTCGATCTTCAGATTCTATAAAATTCATTAGAGGTCCAACCACATCTCTATACGCAGAATGTTCTATTATTAATGGAATCCCAGCATTATATTCTTTCCATTTCTTTTTTAATTTCTCTGTAGTTTCTGTATCAGTAGATACATGAAATGCTACCACATTCTGTGATAAACTATTAGCACAATTTAATGATTTTAAGAATGATTTATTTAATGTGCCCAAAAGGATTATTACATGTTGATCATTATTTGTTTTCATGCCAATATTAGGTCTTTGATTGTTAGACAATTTAATCTGTTCTACAACCTTATTATAATGATTTTTAATCTTCAACATAAAATAGACAAGTAAAGGTATTACAATAAAAACTATCCAAGCTCCATGTAGAAATTTTGTTATACCTATTAGTGTTACTGTAATCAAGGTTACAGTAGCACCTAGCCCATTGATAAATGACTTATGTTTCCATCCAAGTGCTTTACTTCTGTGCCATTTTAAGAACATTCCAAACTGTGAAAGTGTGAAAGATAAAAATACACCTACTGCATATAAAGGCAAAAGCAAATGAGTATCCCCTTTAAACAGAATAATTAACACACCAGCTGCTACTGCGAGTACTATTATTCCATTTGAAAAACTTAGTCTCTTTCCTCTTTGTGAAAACTGCCTTGGGGCAAATCCATCTTGTGCCATTAAAGAAAGCAACAACGGTAGACCGGCATAGGCTGTATTTGCAGCCATTACTAAAATTACCGCAGTAGTAATTTGCATAATATAATACATAATATTTTTTCCGAAAACTTGCTGAGCAATTTGAGCAAATACTGTCACATTTGTAACAGGTACTGGATGATAAATTGTTGCTAGGAAAGAAAGTCCACCAAAAATAAAAAGAACTAAACAAGCTAGTAAACCCAAAACAGATTTTGCAGTTTTTTGTGATGGTTCTTTAAAATTAGGTATTCCATTACTTACTGCTTCAACCCCTGATAATGCAGTGCAACCTGAAGCAAACGCCCTAAGGAATAGAAATAATGTAATATCACCTATTGCTTTAGGAATTGGATATAAAGGTGCTGGCGAGTATCCGAAAATAAAATGTCTTACAATACCAGTGACAATAAGTACTCCGCAAGAAAAAATAAATAAATATGTTGGAACACCAAAAAGTTTAGAGGATTCCTTTGTCCCTCGCAAATTACCTATTGTTAAGATTACTAACATTGTAATAGCTACGGCTACTTTATGTTGAAGCAAAGATGGCATTGCTGACGTAATTGCTGCAGTTCCAGCACATATACTAACAGCAACTGTCAGTATATAATCTATAGTAAGAGATGCACCGGCAGTAAGCCCAGGTATTGTACCAAGGTTATCTTTTGCAACTATGTATGAACCACCACCATTTGGGTAACTATCAATAGTCTGCCTATAAGAGAATACAAGTATAAATAATAATATAACAATGCATAATGCAGCATAAAACATATATTTATATGACATAAGACCTAAAACACCTATTAATACATATAAAATTTCTTCTCCTGCATATGCAACTGAAGAAACAGCATCACTAGCTAATATAGGTAACCCCCAAAAAACATTTAATTTTTCTCCTGCTAACTCTTCTGTTTTTAGAGTTTTACCTATTAGTAGTTCTCTTAATTTTGATAACATAAATCCGCCTCCATAATAAAATCTATTATTACAATATTTTTCTATTATAAAGCAACTATTTAAAAAATTCAATCTTGTCTAAAACAATTTAAACTACAGTATGAGCAAATTCGTCATTTTATGATTAAAATAAAATTTTTTTATGCTTAATATACAATTCTTGATGAAATATACTATTTAAATATCAAATGTATGATAATAAGAGTATAATTATTTTGTACTATAATAGCATGATATTTTTATTTTAAATAATAGCATAAATATTAAGTGGATTATTTGATGTAGGTGATGGAGTAATTAAAGTTCCAGCACTTATTTGTATTTTTAGATTTACTCAAATTAAGGCATATTATAATTTGATATGATATCAATTATATACAATATTATAAAAAAGTAATGTTTATATTAAAATGGTTATGTTAAAATACGTAGAGATATATATTGAATGAAAAATGGAGGATTACTAATGAAAAAAAATGTTTATATAATAGCAGTCTGTGTATTATTTATTTTACCTATTGGATTTTGGTGGGTTAATAGCAGAGTAAATAAACAGATATATGAGAAGAGCTTTATATCAATGGATACATCTATGCAATTAAGTGCCGATGGATCCAACGCAAAAAAAGCAGTTGGTGAAAGTGAAAAAAAGGTAAAAGAACTTAATGATATGGCAAGTTCTACAATAGCTACCAGTGATGTTAGCAAAATTAATAATGCTGCAGGGAAAAAATATGTGAAAGTTCATCCAGAGATAATTAAAATGTTAGTGGCATCACAGAAGTACTCAAAAAAAAGTAATGGAGTATGGGATATCAGTATTGGTCCTCTTGTAAAGTTATGGGGTATAGGTACGGGAACTTCTAAAAAACCTTCGGATGCTAAGATTAAGGAGAGGTTACCACTTATTGGTTATAATAAAATTAAAATAAATGAGAAAAGTAATAGTGTGATGCTTACACAAACAGGAATGGCTATAGATTTAGGAGGTATTGCAAAGGGGTTTGCTATTGATGAAGTAGATAAGATATACCAAACCTATAATATTAAAAATGGTCTAATAAATTTGGGCTCAAGTTCTATTTATGGTATTGGTAAAAATGGAAAAGGCAATTCGTGGTCGGTTGGTATCAAACACCCTAGAAGTTATGATAGTTCTAATTACCTTGGTATTATTAAAATTTCTAATCAAGGAATATCTACATCTGGTGATTATCAGAGATTTTTTATTCAAGATGGTAAAAGATATCATCACATACTTAATGGAGCCACAGGTTACCCAGTGGATAATGGTGTTATGAGTGTTACTGTAGTTGTTGATGAGAGTGTTCCTAATAATGGAATGATAGCAGACATTTTATCATTAACAGTTTTTGGTTTAGGACCAGAAAAGGGAATTAAGTTTATTAATAGTATTCCAAAAGCTTCATGTATAGTTACTACAACAAATTTTAAAATTTATGCATCATCAGGTTTTAAAGATAAGATATTAGATTTAAATAGTAATTTTAAATTTGCAAATTAGAAGTAACAAAAATTAGTATTAAATCATCTCTTGTGGAGCTATAGCAGCTTCGAAGAAGATGCATCATCTCTGAAAGAGATAAATCATCTCCTTTAGGTCGTTGCAGCGACTTAAGAAGGAGATTTACCCCTCACTTAAGTTTTATTTCTGCTAAGGTAGTTTTCCTCCCACTTATAGAAGTGGGAGACTTTCCTTGTGAAATGTCGTTAAAACTTAAAATTGAATATGTTTGGTAATATTAAATCGTATATTAAATGAGTTACAACAAAAACAACTCCACCAAATAATGCACCTATTATACAACCATTAAGACGAATCCCATGAAGTTCATTTCCTGCTTTTTGTTTTACAAAATTATTTAAGGATTTATCATCCATGTTATTTAACACTTGTTTTACTATCTTACCTACATTTTTATATTTTGATCCCATAAATTCAAATAAATACTGTTTAATATATTGATCTATAATTTTCTTATTAATATAACTATTTTTAAAAACATTCCAATATTTTCCTAAATTAGTTTTTGCCACTGCAATAAAAGATACAATATTTTCATTCCCAGATAAATCGTTTTTTAAATTATTTGTTTTTGGTAAAGCATAATTGTATAAAAACATTTCTTTTGAAGTAATTACTTTTATGACATTTTTAATTATTGTATTTAAATCATCCTGCAATGAGATTTCTTTTAAAGTTGTTGTCTTCCATTTTTCAATATTATTTCTTATTTTATTATCTGTAAGCATTTTATCAAATGATTTTTCTATATTTTTAATCAATTGACAACGCAATAAATCATTTTCATCTTTTAAATTTAAGAGAATTTTATTAATTTGATTTAAAATTGCGTTTACAACATCTAAAGTATTTATTGCATTTACAGATTTTAAAATATTAATAAATTTTTCCATAACAAGACTGTTAGATTCTTTTTTTAAAAAATCATTTGCAAATTTTTTTAATATGTTTTTTCTAGCATCGTCATTAACATAAATTATTAGACTATCTATGAGTTTATTAAACATTTCTTTGAATTCACTATTATTTATCCCATATTCAGTATATTTATCTAAATATACTGAAAAATCGAATACCTCTATTTTTTCTTTCAAATGTGTTTCTAAAAATTTAGCAAGTTTTAAAGTATCGATATTATTTATCTTTTCTTTAAAGTAATCTATTAAAACTTGATATAATTCACTTTTTGTATCTATGTTTCTATTGATAAAGTTAATTAAGCTATCTATTATATTGATTTCTTCAATTTTGTTTTTTAATGCTTTTTTGCTTAGCAACTTATTTTCAACCATATTGCTTACTGCATTTACTATGCTATCTCTATTCTTAGATATTATAGCAGTATGTGATGCTATAATGGGAAGTTTTCCAACTAAAAATGGTTTTTCAAACAATGCAGTTATAGCAAACCAATCTGCTATAGAACCTACTAACGCTGCTTCAATAACAAAACTTAGCATTTCTAGAAGCTCATTGTTTCTAAGATTTATTTTAATAAGAACAGTCATAATGACTAATAATATTAAAACAACAACCGATAAATCTGCTATTTTTTTATTTCTCATATCTATACTCCTATACTAAATTTAATAATGAACATTAAAATACCTACTATGCCGCCAACAAGAGAACCATTAATTCTAATTAGCTGTAAATCATTTCCTACGTTTGATTCAATTAATTCAATTAGCATACCATCGGTATAATTAACGAGATTTTGTTTAACCGTTTTACTTATATTTTGATGTTCTTTATCTATTATTTTATTTATTATATCTTTAAGAAAAACATCTAATTTTTTTAAAATATTTGAATTTTCATCTAAATTAATAAGTTTATTTTTAATAATAAGAAAAATTGTATCATATAAATTATTATCTTTCATTAGACCTATAATTGAATTTTTTAACATTTTATTTATAAATTCTTCAACTTTAACATTTTGTAACAATTCCATTTTCCACTTTTCAATTTTAATTTTAAAATTGGAATTATTTTTATAATCATTTAGATTAGCATTTATCCACTTTTTTAGTATTAATCGGTTTTCATCATCATTATTTTTCATATTAATTAAATATTTTCCAATATTATCATTTGCATCAATTGCTAAATCTTTATTATTGCCTTTAAATCTATCAATAATTTTTTTCCTTAAGTTTCCGTGCTCATAAGAGGAGCGTGTTTTATCTATAAAGTTAATAAGTATATTTTTAAAATCATTTGTTTGAGAATACAATATTAATTCATCTAAGATAAAATTAAAAACTTTATCTTCATATTCAGTTTTTAAAGAAATATCTATAATAGAAACAATATATTTATGTATATCTAACTTTTTTAGAATACTTATAATAAAAGCAGAAAAATCTGCTTTTATATCTTTGCTACTTATTTTATCTAAATTATTTTCAATCATTAATTTAAGTGATGATTTTATCTTTTCTAATTCAGTATTATTATTTAATACTTCAACAACTAGTTTTGAAGTATTATACCTATTAAGTAATTTTTTTAAAGTTTCTTTAGTTAATAATTCTTCACTTACCATGTTAGATAATCCGTCAAAAATCTTTTGCTTATTTTTAGGAATTGTTCTTTTTAGTAATTTGTTAATGCCCCACCAATCCGCAAAGCCACCAATCATAGATGCACAACTTCCACTATAAATAAGACCTCCTATGAAAGTATTGTGAAACGGGTAACTAATGACATAAATAACTGAGGCTAATATTAATATTAATGTTGCTTTATAATGATTCACTTTATTAAACCCACTTTCTTTACATGATTTATATTAAACATGATTTATTGTATTTTTATCTTCAATTTATATTATATCATTTTGTTAAATTTAAGAATAGCAACATTTGGTTTCAAATGTCAAAGCAAATTTTTAATCAAATCGCAAAGTAATAATAATATTTATAATATTATAACAATCAAATAAGAATTAATACAATATAGAATTGATACGTTAGTTATAAAAAGCAGTAAAAGTTTATTTATTATATTTAGTTTATATAAACTAATGAATTATTATATCATTCAAAATAATATTAAACAGACTTATTATCCCAAATTAAGTTTAATTAATACATGTTTATTTTGCAGTGTTAATATTATTGTGTTCGTTTATAGTATTGGTAGCTAATCTGATTATGTACTTATATAACTAATATGGTGTTATAGTAGTTTAGAAGAGATTTTTACTGAAAATAACAAAAGATATTAATTTATATATTTATAAGTTATAATAAATAAGTTATGTCATAACTGGTTAAACATATATAATTATCAAAGGAGTGTATATATGAAAAAAGGAGATAAAATTGTAGCAATATTGGTAATTAGTTTAGTTTTAATAAGTAGCATTGGTACATTTTTTTTCAAACAATATGTTAAAAGTAATCATAATTTTGCTATTATTAAACTTGATGGAAAAATAATTCAAACTATAGATCTTAATGCTGTTAAAACGCAAAAGGAATGGAAGGTTTACGATAAAACAGGAAATTATAATTTAATTGAAATACTTCCAGGTAAAATACGAGTTAAAGATGCTGATTGTACGGGTAAAATATGTGTAAAAGAGGGTTGGGTCTCGCAGTCTGGACAGATGTTAGTATGCCTCCCACATAAATTAATAATTAATATTCAAGGGAAAAACAATACAGTTGATAGTGTGGTTCGTTAGAAACTATGGGCTAAACTAGGGTAGTTATCCTCTCACTTATAGAAGTGGGAGACTTTCCTTGTGAAATGTCGTAAAATAAAAAAGCACACTGAATATCTAGAACATAATAAAATCCAATTAAAAACAGAGTATTAGATAAATCTAATACTCTGTTTTTAATTGGATTTATAGTTATTAAGATACTCTTCAAACGAATCATATATTAATGTGTTTGTTGGTTTTGATTCTTTCTTAGCATAAGGTATAATTCCATCAGCTAATTTTTTAGTGGATATATCTTTCAGTGCTCCTGTTATAATATTAATCACCTCAACTCAATATATTTATTATAACACAAAATCTGTAATTTATAAAGAAGATAACCTTTACAAAACATGATTTATAGCCTTTATTAAGGATAATCCATAATAAAGGCTTTTGCATAAAAAGAAGTCCAATCAAAAGATTGAACTTCTTTAATATATTTTAGCTACCGTCCGGTTATAGTACAGTGCTACATTTATAGTATATGCAATTATATTATAAATGTGCAATCTTTTATTTATATATATATGTTTTCATTACCGAATTGTATCTTTATAGTATAAATACTATCATGTTTTTATGTTATTATATGTAAAAAGTTAAAGAATATTTACATATAATAATATCGAGAGTAGAAAAAGGTGTCTTTTTTATTTTGTATGAATAGTCTAATAGAAGAATATATAATGCAAGCGTTGTATATATATTTAAGGCATAGATATAACAAAAGCATTAATAATGTACAAGCAATTGTTTTTATTGAATAGAACAAAGGTTTATATGGGGGGTGAATGTGATGAATTGGAAAGAAGAATTGGTGCTACAATTCAGGAATATGACTATTGATAGAAATATTATTAGCAATTCAATTCAAAATTTTGTTGATGTATTTAATAATAATCTAGATAAATATAATATAAAAAATATTAGAGCATCAACTGATTCAAATGAATATATAGACATAAAGAATTATAAAAAAGTAGAAATTAAATATTCAGACAGTAATGTTACTTTTATTTTATATAATAAAGAGGGGGTTAAACAAAATATATCGATTAAGTTAAGTATTGCTAAAAAAGTGGGGGGATACTTTCTTCAGTATATTAATACAGAAGAACGTAATCCAAAATTGAAAGCATTTATAGACGAAAATACTATTGATGGAATTTTACAAGATTTATTTGAATTAAATGAAGAAGTAATATCTGTAAATGAAAAATAATTATTTAAGAGCATCCAATTGGGTGCTCTTTGCTATAGTATTATAATTTAATTTATTTCTAGTATGTTGTATTATTTTAATTAATTGTTCTGTAGTCACATTATAAATTCGTGTTTTTTTATTTATAACAATGGATGATATCAGTTTATAAATTCAATTATACCAAGTAGTATTAGCAATATTCCTGAAAATAAGGGTGCATATTTACCAAGAATTTTGCCTAAAACATGATTACCTGCAGCTACACCAAATATAATTGCTATAATACTTAATATAAATGTAGATAAGACTGTGATTTGAATACTAACTCCTGTTATACTTGCAGCTATTCCTGTTCCTAAGTTATTAAAGGTCAATCCTAATGCAATAAGAAGAGCTTCATTTATGCTTATGTCACCAGAGTTATCCATATCTGATTTTTCAGCATATTCAATCATGTCAGTTATATCTTTTAATGCGAGTTCTTTTGATTTAGTGTTATTAATAAGTTTTATTATGCTTTGAGTTACAAAATATAGTCCTAAAATAATAATTACTAAAGCACCTAAACTATTAGCTATGGAGTGAGGCAAAAGTTTTGATATATACGATCCAACTAACATTGATAAAAATGTTGCTGTAGAAGTCACGATTGCTATTATAAAATTTGCAATTATTCCTATCTTTACTTTTTTTATTCCGTAAGCTATTCCAATAACCAAGTTATCTAAATTAGAGGATAAGCTAAATGATAATGCACATAAAATTAACACCATATAGGTTCTCCCTTTTTATCATTTACATTTTAATATATGGAGTAAAAACTTATATGGTGACTAAACATTTGCCAAAATGCGTTTATATAAAGATATATTTGCAAAAATTTGTTGAAAAATAGTTTATAAATTTATGTAGATGGTAATGAAACTGAATTATTAATATTAATACTTAAATTGAAAAATATACAGAGCAATAACTGCTCTTGTTGCATAATAATAGTATTAGACTTAATTATTTTAAATAATTTATATTGTTATAACTAACCAATAATATTTAATTAGGAGGTTCATTCTATGAAATCTATATTTGATTTTATAATAAAAAAATTCGTTAAAAATTATTCGGATGTAGGTTCACAAGTGGTAAGGCAATCATATGGATGGTTAGGTGGCATAGTGGGATTTATTATCAACACGACAATACTTATTTTAGAACTTATTGTAGGTGTTTTCTTAAATAGTATATCTATTACAGCAGACGCTGTACATAATTTAACGGATGCAGTATCGTCTTTAATTACTATTTTAAGCTTCAAGCTAGCTAATCGTCCGGCTGACACGAAACATCCATTTGGATATGGTAGAGTGGAGTACATTACTTCATTGTTATTTTCATTATCTATTTTTTTTGTGGGATATGAATTTTTAAGAAGTTCTATAGGTAGAGTTCTTCAACCGGTAAGTATTCCATTTAATATGGGATCATTTTTGCTAATGTTATTAGCACTTCCTCTTCAAATTTTTCTTAATCGTTTTACTAAATATATTGGGATTGCTATCAACTCTTCAGCTTTAAAAGCATCAGCATTAGAATCTTTTACTGATATACTTGTATTATCAATGGTAACTAGTTCACTACTTATCACAAGGTTCACAACTTTTCCTGTAGATGGGTATGCAGGCATAATAGTATCCTTGTTTATACTACATTCAGGATTCGCACTCTGCAAAGAAACATTAGATTATATATTGGGAAAAGCTCCTGATAAGCAATTAGTAAAAAATATCTACACCCAAGTTTTAAGTTATAAATATATTACTGGAGTACATGATTTAATTATTCATAATTACGGACCAGGAAGATACATGGTTTCGCTACATGCAGAAGTACCTTGTGATATTCCTGTAATGCAAATTCATGATGTTATTGATAAGATAGAAAAAGAAGTAGGCGAGAAGCTAAACTTATATCTAGTTATTCATATGGATCCTTTTAAAAGTAATAGTCCAGATGTGATTTATTTAAAAAAACGATTAAATAAAGAACTATCTATAATAAAAGGAATTCAATCAATACATGATTTTAGGGTAGTAGGGGACGTTGAGGCAAAAACATTGATTTTTGACGTAGTTGTAGATAAATCATACTATAATGAAAAATCGAAAATAAATATTCTTATGAAAATAGAAGCAGGAGTTAAAAATATTTCATCACAATATCGATGTATAGTAACAATGGATAAAGATTATTACTAAGAAAAAGTTAATAAAATAAAATAAAGAATAATAACATTTAGATTATCTAAGTGTTATTATTCTTTATTTAAATTATGAAGTCTAAGGTATATTCTGAATTAAGACTTTTATATTTTTCTACAAGATCTTCTAATGTAACAGAATCCATAACTTTATTAATTTGTTCATTAACTTCTTGCCATACTAGAGTGTTTATACAAACTTTAATGGTTTTATCAAGGCCTAAAACACCATCGTCATCTCCAGTAATATTTAAGTCACCTTCAAGTATTCTTAAAACTTCACCTACCGTAATCTTTGAAGCTTCTCTTGATAATGTATAACCACCTTGTGATCCTCTTGCACTTTTTACAAGTTTAGCTTTTCTAAGTATTGAGAAAACTTGTTCTAAATAATTTTCTGAAATTGCCTGTCTTTCGGCAATAATTTTTAAGGGTATATAGTCCCCAAATGAATGAACTGCAATATCAACCATTGCTCTTAAACCGTATCTTCCTTTAGTAGAAATATTCATGGTTTGTTAATTCTCCTTATCTATACTAAAAAATATATATAACAAATATAGTATTATTTTTTCACTGAACTAAATAATACTATATTGAAATGAATAAGTCAACTTAAGACATTATCTCTTATAAAATAATGGGTAGGATAATTATTAGATGTTCTCAAATTCATTTAACGTTTTTATCTTATTTTCAACTTTTATTTTATCACTTCTTATATTATCTAATTGTTGAATTAATTTTTTATTTTCAACTTTTATAGTTTTTGTAGAAGCATGTTGTAAACCACTTTCAGCAAGTTCTAAGGTGTATTGTATTTCTTGTTCTAGTTTGCTTTTATAAGTATCCTCAAATTCCTTTTCTACTTCAGTAAGTTCTTCATTTAACGTTGTTTTCATACTGTCAATAACTTGTCTTGTAACTTCCGATTTAATTTGTTCTTCAGTTTTCATATGTTTTCTCCTTTTATTATTTATTATTTATTAATAATGAACTCTAATTAACCAAAATTTGATATTTTTATCACTCCATCCAAGATCCCAAGGAACTTTACTTCTATCTGAATTATGACAACTAACCAAAGAGTAGCCTCTTGAATCAACCCCTGTAACCACAGATATATGAGTAATATCATTCTTTTTTTCATAAGCAACAAAGTCGCCAGGTAATAGTTTATAACTTGCTTTATACACTTTATCATAACTGCCATAAGCAATTGTTGATGCTCTGCCACTATAGTTCATATAATTTTTAAAGCTATCTGCGTTTAGCCAAGCTTTTGTTGCCCCGTTTTTGTCATAATTCCATGCAGAATTTTTTTTGAAATTAGCGCCTTCAAAAAGAATTTGGGATGCAAAATTTGCACAATCTCCGCCTTTAGGATTATAATCTCTATATTTTTTGTTGTACTTATATTTATATTCCGCTAAACTAGCAGCACCACAATATTTATCGGCATATTCTGAAGCTTTTATCCTCCTTTGGCTTAATGTGGATAAATCTCTTGAACTTTGCGATAATATATATTTTTTTATAGAATCTGCTTTAATATTTCCTAAGTCTAATGAATTAGCAAAAGGATCCTTATACCATTCTTTTGAAATAACCAAAGAATGGTCTTTATTCATAAGTTGTAAATTGTGATAAGTGCCAATTCTTGAAGTGTTTTGGACTTCAGGATGATCTTCATATACATACTTATATTCTGTAGAACACAGTAGGTAAACTGAAAAGTTATTATCATTATTTCTGATTTTTTTTACTAAAACTGTTGGCGTGATGCTAATAAATTTAACACCCTGTTTTTGCGCCCAATTATTAATGTAATCCATCTTTCTTTTTTCATATTCGTATGCCCAAGTTCCATATTTTGTGTCCATATTATAAAGTGATTGTATTAATTTTAAATCACCACTTAATATAGCTTTGTTTCTTTTTAGAAAAATTTGATCGATATAACTTGTAACTTCCTTCTTTTCTTCATCTGTAACAGCGTATGTAGAGCTAGCTGTACATATTTGTATCGTTATAAGAAGTATGATAAATATAAAAAACCGAGTAACATATGATTGTGATTTTTTCGCTTTGCAAAAATTCATAATATTATACTCCTATTATTTTATTGACTTGTTTATTTTTTCTATGACATTTTTTATATTATTTTGTTGTAATGGGGCACCTTCATACCATTGCTTTTTAGAATTTATATTATTTGTGAAATATCGTGCTTTTAAAATAATTTCTGGCCTATATTCAAAATGTAGTATGTCAAAGTGTGACCATTTACCTCCCCAAACAAAATTATTAGCCTCAAAAACTTTTACTAATTCATTAGAATATGAGGCCAACCTTTTTTCACCTTCTTCCTTAGAGGCCCATTTCCAATAATCTCTTTTATCACTAGCTAGATCTATAGCAATTCCATATGAATGAGGACTTAATCGACCTGTGCCAGAAATTACGCGATAATTGAAAGTACCACTACAAGGGAAAAGACATTTCCTAATATTTGGACTTTTTTCAGACATAGGTAACAATTGTTTCATAACAGATTGGAGAGAAATTGCTGCTCCGCTGCTACTATTAAATTGGTAATTGTGATAACAAACATTAACTTTTGTAAGTTGCGATTCTATTGTTTGTCTCGAAACACCATAAACTTCTGATAATAATCCATAATTACGACATCGACCAGGATCGAAATTTTTCAACATAATTTTTTTAATATCTGTGAGCGGATAGAGTTGATCTAGTGTGTCTTGAATGTCTGGATTTGTTAATTTTTCTTGTGTATTCTTTTGCTTTTTATCATCATAAATCAATTTTTTTCCTGATTTCATTATTAGAAAAACATAATCATTATTTTGCTCAATATTTGCAATATATTCAGGATAAGCTAACATTAAACATAACAAGTCTTGTTTCATTGTTACATTGTACTTATGAGCGTTTTTTTCATTATTAGTAACATCTAAAGCAGGAGCAATTGCTGAATTCCATATATTAAGAAGTAAACTAATAATAAGTGTGAAAGTAAAAAGTTTTTTCATAATAATATTCTCCTCCTAAAAAAAATCAAAACTGTTACTAAAAATATAAACATTTTACAAAAATACAATTACTTTTTAATAATATATTTATTATATAATATTGCCTATGAACTATTAATATATGTGTGGATATATTAACAAGATTAGTATGACTATTTCCAATAATAATTTTATAATACGAATTATTTATAAATATTTTTAAAAATATTTTTTGAAAATTAACTCTAGAGCTATATTTATAATAGCTCTAGAGTTAAAGATAATTTTGAATAATAAGTGAAGTAATAAAAATAGTTCTATGATTAAGTTCATTAATGGACATTACAAAATAGTAAAAGATTATGTTTTGGAATATATATGATTTTAAATTGTTCAACTAAACATAAACAGGCATCATAAAATACCTGTTTATGCAATATGTCTTAATTTTTTAGAAATGAAAGAAAAACTAAATATAGAAAGCATAAGTTTACCTAGTTCTAACCGTTTATAACAGTACCACCATTCACATGAATAGTCTCACCACTTATATAAGAGGCACCTTCAGAAGCTAAGAATACATAAGTTTCACAGAGCTCAACAGGTTGACCTGGCCTTCCCATGGGTGTATTACTACCAAATTTGCCGACTTCAACAGCACTAAAGGAAGATGGTATAAGTGGTGTCCATATAGGACCTGGAGCAACTGCATTTACCCGTATTTTCCTGCTTTGAAGGGAAAGTGATAAAGAACGAGTAAAAGTAACTATTGCTCCCTTAGTCGATGAGTAATCAATTAAAGTCTCGTGTCCTTTATATGCTGTAATTGAAGAGGTATTTATAATTACGGCGTTTTCTTTCAAATGTGGTAATGCTGCCTTTACCATATAAAACATTCCAAAAATATTAGTTTTAAAAGTTCTTTCTAATTGCTGTTTTGTAATGTCTTCAATACTATTTTGAGGATGTTGTTCGCCAGCATTATTCAAAAGAATATCTATTTTTTTTAATTCATTTATTGTTTTATTTATAGCATTTTTGCAAAAAATATCGTCACCTATATCACCAGGTATCAAGATACATTTTCTACCCTTTGCTTGAATAAGTTTTTTTGTATTTTCTGCATCTTCATGTTCATTAAGATAAACTATCGCTATATCGGCGCCTTCTCTAGCATATGCAAGAGCAATTGCTTTACCGATGCCACTATCGCCACCGGTTATTAAAGCAACTTTGTTTAGCAATTTGTCAGAACCTATGCAATTTGGATTATCAAAAATAGGTTTTGGGTTCATTAACGATTCTAAACCAGGTTGTTTATTTTGTTCTTGTTCCGGTACATTCATTGGAAAATTAAAGATTTTGTTCATACAATACCTCCTTATGTAAATATGATAGTGTTAACACTATCTTTGTTTTATTTATTTAAGACCCTGCAATTGCAAGGATTGTAGCTGTTTTTAAGAAAAAAAACAATGACCCCCTCTTTCTGGTATAATTGTTGTATCTAACTCAACAAAAATTCCCGAAA